>NZ_JBFBJT010000030.1:0-58491 GCF_040686175.1 Streptomyces sp. NPDC086077
CTACGAACGCAAGGCCGAGCACTTCCTGGCCTTCACCGCCATCGCCTGCACCCTCATCTGCTACCGCAGACTCACCAAATGAGACGACGTCTAAGGCAGGTGCACTCAGAAGAACAGCTGGTAGTAGTAGGTGCCCGCGCGGGCGAAGGCCGCCTGCGTGCCTGCCCCTGCGATACCGTCGAGCGGGCCCGAGTAACCCCAGTCCTCCTTCAGCCATCTCTGCAGGGCCACGATCGTCCTCGGGCCCGGAACGCCGTCAAGGGCGCCGTCGTAACCGTGGAACCACTTGAGCATCTGTTGCATTGCTTTCCAGCTGTCGGGGCCGAGAGCCCCGTCAATGACCATGCTGCTGTCGAGGTCGTAGGCGATCAGCATCTCCTGCATGCCCTTGGCCTGGTTGGTGCTCAGGCCAAGGTTGACCACGGCGGTGGTCCCGTACGTTCCGGTGCTCGGCCCGGCGGCAAAGCTCGCGCTCGCGCCGGCAAGGCCCACTGCCGTGAGGCCGAGCGCCAGGGACGCCGTGATCAAGGACCTGGCAAATATTCCCGGTCGCATGAGATCTCCTTTTGTCGAGGTGATGGTGACCGCGTGGACGGGCTTCCCCCAACTGGGGCAAGGCTCGTGGTGCGGGTGTGTGACGCCCTTTACTCCGGCCTCACCGTTGGGCCTGAGGGGTCATCTCGGGTTCGGCTTTGCCATCCGTGCAGGGAACGTGTCCCGCAAGAACGGCGCCGAGCAGGCGGATCAGGGCGGGGCGGAAGATCCCGGTCCCATCGCTGCGACGGCGAATCCTTTTGTTCGACCGCACCTGCGGGTTGTTGCACCCGTGGCGCCTGCTACGGCATCGGACTCGATTTGATCGAACTCGGACTCATCCGGGTAGAGACGCTTTTGTGGTCCTGGGCCGCCAGCGCTACCCGCCTCGGCAGAACGAGACTGCCGTCACAGGTCCCGCCGAATGTCGCCGTGGCGCTGGCAGGTGACCTTGCCGGTGGCGTCGCTGTACATCGGCCACTTCATGAAGGTGCGGGTCGCGGGACCGTACTCGCCGTCGACCGTCACACCCGCCAGGGTCTGCGCCCGTCTCAGCGCGGCCTCGGTCTTGTCACCGAAGGCGCCGTCCACGGTGAGGCCCGCCGAGTAGCACCTGTTCAACGCCCGCTGCAACACCTCGACACCACTCAACGGGTAGGCGAGGGTGCCATCACCGTTCGTCAGGTAGCAATGGATGCCGATACTGAACCCGACCTCCGCCGGCAGCATCACTTTCAGGTCGCTGTTCCCGATCCGCTCGTGCAGCCAACGCCCCTGACAGTGCACGTAATTGCCGTGCGCCGAGGCGGCTGGCGCCATGCTGACGGCGCCCCCGAGCAGGCCAGCGAGCAAGAGCCCGGTGGCGAGAAGGCCGGTTGGGCGTGTTCGTACGCGAGATCTCACATTTCCCTCTATTCGAGTAGCTCTACCTGAAGAGACTGACGGTCAGGCCGTCCGCCTGCGCAAAGGCTCACCCGGCCACCGGCAGGGCCCTTGGTGCTATGCGTCACGTCTGGGTCGGGTTCCTGCACTGCGAAGGGCACGACGGCCGACCGCTACTTCCGCGCAGCTGCCGCTTCATGCCCTTTGCGTCTTCGGACCGAGGACGCCATCGATGGCGGTCCCCGAGAAGCCCGGCATGTGACCTTCCTTCCTCTGGCCTCGCCCATCGACCTTAGGGTCCTCGCGGGCTTCGAACTTTGTCATCCGTGCAAGGAACCTTGTCAGTAGTGCACCGCCTCGACGAGGTGGCGCCGCAACAGGCGAGGCCCCTGCGGGTGCCAGTCGAAGCCGTTGCACAGCGAGAGACAGGCGCGCCAGACTGATGTCGGGAAACCGTCCGTGGTGAGGGGTGACTTGTGGGGGAACGGGCCAAGGTACGGTCAGGCCGGCTCTGTGACCGTTGCAGACAAAGGTCTGCCTCATGAGCCCAGTTCTGGATACCGCGTTCATAGCGCCGCGGGACCGGGAGGAAGTGGTCCGGAACGCGGTGTGGAAATCCATGGTGGCGGTCGACATCGACCACGGCCCGCCGGCTGAGGACATATCCGTTCGCATCGGGCTAGGCACCGTGGGGCCCATAAGGGTCTGTTCGGCGTGGGCGACCGCGGTCACCCTCCGCCGGACGGAGCGGCTCGCCCGGGAGGACGAAGAGCCGGCCGTCACTCTCGGAGTTCAGATGACGGGCAGCAGCTTGGTGGTGCAGAACGGTCGCGAGTGCCTGCTGAGGCCGGGGGAGTTCGCCGTCTACGAATCGATCGCTCCCTACACACATCTCTTCGACGAGGGAGTCGACTACCGCTTCATCCGTTTCCCCCGCGCGACACTCGCGCTCCCTGACCGGATGTTACGAGACATCACCGCGGTGCCCCTGGGATCGGACAACCCCGTTGCGCGCCTCGCCTTCACCTACTTCTCCCAATTGGCTGTCACCGACGAACTGCACCAGGGCGTGCACGCCGACGCCGCGGTGCAACCCAGCATCGAACTCCTCCGTGCCGTCCTGATGTCCCAGCACGGCAACGACAGTCTGGCCAAGGAGCCGCTTGAGGCGACACTCAGTCTGCGAATCACTCAATACATCCAGGCGCACCTGGCTGATCCCGATCTGTCGGCGGCACGGATCGCCGCCGCACACAGCATCTCCGTACGTCACCTCTACGCGGTGCTGTCCCGCTCGGGCATCAGCCTCGGAGACTGGATCCGCACACGCCGCCTGGCCGAATGCAGACGAGAACTGGCCGGCCCGAACAGCCGACTGCGGACCATCGCAGCCACAGGACGAAAATGGGGCTTCGTGGACGCGACCCACTTCAGCAAAATCTTCAAACAGGCCTACGGAATCTCACCACGGGCCTGGCGCGACCAGAACCAACCCCGCTCCCCCGCCTGATTATCTCCAAGCGGCCGCGCCTCGCATGACCGACCCTGGGACGCCTGGTCCGGAGCCGTGACCAGGCGACCAGCGCCAGTCCTCCGGCCTAGGTGAACCCGTGGTCGTGGCGCGGCTGTTCGCCTACTGACGCCCTCACCTGGTGTCGCCAGCCGGATCAGCGTTCCAGACGCTGAGGGACTGACCAGCGGCGCCGCACCGATCCGAACCAACTCGCCCTCGGATAGGCGCTGTGCGGGGGCCGGCAAGGGAATCGGGAGACCGATCCGGTGTCGGATCGGGGTCGCGTAGTTGAGGTACGGGCTGTCGGTCTCGGGGCTGAAGCCCCCAACGACCGCCGATCTCCACTACGACAGGGCGGCGGCGGAGGTTGGCGACGGCAAAGCCGCGGACCTGAATGTCCATGGTGGGTTGCGGCGAGGGACGCGACGCCGCGGTGGCCGATGCTCGGCACAGTCTGTCGGCGCCCCCCTCAGACGGTCGACGTTGCGCGCCTCGTCGGCACGTGGCGTGGCCGTGACTGCAGCGGGGGCGGATCCGAAGATGTCCGCCCCCACTTCGGTCGGATCAGAGCCAGTCGCTCGCGCAGGTTTCGTGCCGCGCTCCGTCGGAACCGGCCGGGTTGAGGGACCAGTCGATCGCCGGCTGCCCATCGAGACGATCGCGCAACGAACCAGTCCACCTCGCCCACTGCCCCGAGCCGATCCAGCAGCACGCGGTGCACCTTCGCAGCCACCTTCACGGGCCTGTCGGGGTCGTCGCGCTCGACCCCCAGCGCCTCGTACCGCTGGGTGGCCACCGCGTGGAAGCGGTCCAGATACGGCTGGGCAAGACCCGGCGGGTACATCGGGTTCTCCCGCTCGTCACCCGGGTTCCCCGCCAGCGCCCTGGCCGTCGCGCGCTTCTTCAGCTCGGTCAGGGGCTCTCCTGCCACGACATACACATGCCACGGTTGGAGGTTCCCGCTCGACGGCGTCCGCGCGGCCGCAGCCAGCACTCGTTCGAGCGCCTCTCTGGACACCGGCTCACCGCTGAACGCCCGTACCGCTCGACGGCTGTCCACAGATTGGTACACGTCTACGTCTTCGCGTCCTCTCAGCCACGGCCCTTCCACCGTATTCAAGGCGGCACCGAGCTTCACCAGCCGCGCATGCGCCCTGACAACCGGTCCGGTCGCTGGCACGACGGCAGGGGCGAGAGGCCACGCAAGATCCGAGCCAACCGGCCCACTCCCCCTGGATTCCTGGCTGGCTCCGAGGTCGCGGCGCGTCGTCACGAGTTCGAGTGTGCGCGGACTCGAATCCTGCGTGGCCACCCGAGTACCGCGCCTGCCGCTGTCTGGAGGGCCCCTGCGAGACGGGATGGTCGCAGTATCGACTGATATCCGGCCTGTGTTCAGCGGTAGTCGTCGGGATGGTCCTGCATCCAGACGTTGATCCGGTCACGGACGCCGACCAGTTCTGTGCGGTGGGTCTCCAGGTTCTCCGTGGAGGTGTCACCGTCAAGTGTCATGCGGAGGTCCGAGATCCAAGCAAGGGGCTCAGGGAAGTGGTCCGGCCCCTTGGGGTCCGCTTTCATCGCCGCGTCGAGGCCGACCAGTTCTTCGTGGACCCTGCCCAGGAAGTATGCGCAATCTCCCGACCCTGTTGTGCAGGTGTCGTTGAGTGTTGCCTGAAGGCCGGCGAAGGCGTCGCGAACCAATTCCGGACCCGGCGACGCGGCAGGGTCCGAGTCGGGGGCGGCCTCCTGTGCCCCGGCGACCGCCGGTGTCGGGGCTGCGGACGAGGAAGGGGACATGTCTTGCCTCCCGGCGTCCCCTGAGGCGTTTTCGGCACCCGTGGAACAAGACACCAGACAGGACGCGAGCACCGTGGTGACGAACGCCGTTCGCCAGGCATGCCGAAGCTGCATAGGGTCCCCCTCGTAGTGATCAAGGCGACTTTACTACGCGGCCCCGTATCCGACTCGGCCGCGAGCAGGCCGGGGCCGAGTCATGAGGGCAAGCGGTCCAGGCAACCGCGTGGCGCGAATCGCCGTGGGCTCAGCCCTCACACCGACGCCGCCACTCGATTGCCCCACCCCAGGCGGAACGGTCAACGACCGCCGGCCCGCGAATCGTTCGCAAGCAACCCGGGGTTCCGCGGAGCCCCCGCACCATTGGGCAGGCCACCGGGCCAAGGCCGTACGCGTCACTTCCTGCGGACGGACGCGAGCGCCATGCTCGCGAGCAGCACGAACACTACGAGCGAGGCGAAGAACAGAACCTCTATCCAACCAGCGTTCGCACCGGTGAGCGTGCCGTCCGCGGACGCGCATACCACCTCCGGTGGAAAGCTCTGCCGACGCAGGTCGTCACAAGCGTTCGGTAGGTCGTCATTCACGACGTACGCGTTCACCCAGCAAAGGGCCCAGCTGAGGAGGAAGACGCACAGCGACGCCACAGAGACGCCCCACAACGCGGTCGGGCGGACTGCCTCTGAGCTCGTCGTAGATGGCGTCATGACCGAGAGGGTACCGACCCTTCTTTGCGCTGCGACCGATGAGTGGGCGTCGTCCACGGCGTCCAAGTGGAGCGCGCCACTGTACGAACGGCCTGGACCCCATGGGGGCTGCTCGGCTTTCGTCGTGAAGCCGTCCACCCAGCGGCCAGCAGACCGCAGAGGCGGCCGAATACGACGCTCAGTCACGTCGCACGCGCAGACCTGCTGACCTGGGCGACAACAGGCCTGCCGACGTGGCGACTACCGTGCTTCGACGCAACAGGAGACGTGACTGAACGTTCGATGGTGCGTCATCGTCACGCCGGTTCGACGGGCAGCCACAGCTCACAGGTCGCGGTGCTGAAGTCGTCCGCGCGCTCGAGGGTGGCGACGATCGAGGGACCGGGTCGCAGCCGCCACGGGTTGGAGGGGAACCAGTCGGTCGCGGTCGCCGCCCAGGTCGTTTGCAAGGCCTGCGGATGCGGTCCGCTCGTACGGAAGACGGCCCAGGTCCCGTCCGGCACCTCGATGGCGTCGAGGCCGTCCGGGGCCGGCGTGTCCCAGCCCAGGGCGACTCCGTGCAGGTACGTCAGTTCGCTGCCTTCCGTACCGTCGGGGTCGACCTCGTCGCAGACCTGCAGCAGGCCTGCCGGTTCGGTGTCGCCGAGGGCCTTCAGCCGTAGGTGTTCCTCCTGCGGAAGGGCAGCGATGTGCTGCTGGATGTACGGGTTGACGCCCTGGTGGATGAGCGGGACGCGGGTGGCGTGTCCGATCAGCCGGAACGCAGGCCGGTTGACGAGGCGGGTGTCCATGGGGGTGCTCCCTTCGACGGTCAGGCGGAACCTGAGCTGCGGTTGTGTGCGCAAGGGGCCTCCATGGCGGCGTACGTCACCGGGGCCGGCACCGTGGACCGCCCGGAACGCGCGTCCGAACGCCTCACTCGAGCCGTATCCGTGCCGGACGGCGATGCTCAGCAGATCCCCCTCGCCCCGGACGACGTCGGCGGCGGCAACGGTCATGCGCCGCCGCCGGACGTACTCCGAGAGCGGCATACCGGCCAACGACGAGAACATCCGGCGCAGGTGGTACTCGGTCGTGCCGAGCGCCCCCGCCAACCCCTGGACATCGGGCTCCTCCGCGAGGTGCTCCTCTACCAGATCGACAAGCTGGTTCAGTCCCGAGATCACGAGGCCTCCTTTCGTCTCCAACCCTGGCAGCACGCATCCCGGCCGCACCCGACCGATGCGAACCGATCCGATCATGCACCGTACTGACAGCACGTGCTTTCAGGGACGTTCCGCAGGGCGCCCAGGTGGGAGGCGGTCACCGGGCGCGGACGAGGGGTCACAGCGGCTGGCACATGCTCTCGGGCCGACCCCCGCACGTCGGTAGGCGTGCGTGCCGGTGCGGACGGCGAAGTTGCTGGCCGTTCCGGACGTCGAACAGGGGGCGGACACCCACGCCGCCCCCTCCCATGCGGTCCGCCCCCTGCTCCTCGGCCAGGCCGCACCCAGGTCAGATCAGCACGCCGGTCAGCGGGTCGTACCGCAGCACCTTCGCGTAGCTCTCGCGGGGATCCTGCAGGCCCAGGACCCGCACGGTCGTCACACCGATCCGCTGATGGTCGTCGGTCGTGACGCGCAGCCAGGGCTTTCCGTCCCGCAGGAGCGTGACCTGCTCGATCAGGGAGCCGCCGCTGCCCGCCGCGATGGCGTAGACAGGGCCCTCGGGCGCGGCGATGTCGATACCGCCGTCCTCGCGAATGGTCATGGTGGCGACGAGATTGCCACGGCCGTCGTTGTCGTCGCCGTCGAAGTCGTGGATTCGGGCGGGTTCGCCCACGTAGTGCTTCAATCGGCCGAGACCGGTGACGTCCATGCCGTTGTAGAAGTTGCGGGCATCGCTGTCGAGCCAGAAGTGCGTGTTGTGGGTGGGGGCGTTGAAGTCCGACCCGGAGTTGTACGAGATGTGCCAGTGGGGCGGGTTGTCCGCGTGCAGGGTGTTGTTGGTCTCGAAACCCGCGACGAACCAGCGGTGGCCCTTGGCTGCGGCCGCCGCCTTGAGTCCGGAAGCGACCAGGATCGTGTGGGCGGCGACGAGCTGGTGGATCTGGGACTTGACCTCGTTCGCCGGCCAGGGCACGTCCCGCCAGGGCCCGGCAACCCGGTCCGGGTCGTTGTGGTCGATCTTGTAGTACATGCCTGCCGAGATGTCGGGGTGGCTCCAGATCTGCAGCGTGGGTTCATTGGCGCCGATCGTCGGCTGACTCACGGGTAGCGTGAAGGTGATCCGGTAGGGGTCCGTGGGGTCACGCTTCACCGCGAGCCTGGTGTCCATGTGGACGACGCGGCCTTCACGAAGACCCCAGGCCAGCGGACGGAGACTTCGACGCCGGCCGCGTTCTTCGGTCCCGTGGCGAAGCCGTAGAACTCGGCCCGGCTCCCCGGACAGAGCGGTGTACCCGGCGGGCAGCGTGACCTCGGGATACCCCGGCTCTCCTGCTCGCGCTCGGACGATACGGAAGGCCGCATACGCGGTCTCCGCCGCGGACGCGGCCTCATCGGCCAGGGCGGGACGGGGAAGCGTCAGGGCGAGGCCGGCGGCGGACGCGCCCGTGACCAGTGTGCGACGACTCAACAGGGACATAGGGAGGCGAGCCCTTCTCGGTGGGGCGAGCAACGGCGGAGAGACACGAGTGATCATCCGGCCACAGCGCAGCGGCGGGCCGTCTGGGACGTGAAGGGGAGCGGAAGAGCGGGCAGCCGAGACACGCCGGCGGTGCGAGTTGCAGGCGTGTCATCTCTACCTCGCCCGGAGCGCTTGCGGATACACCCCCTCGTGGCGCACCCGCCGCGGCCAACCGAATCGCCTTCAGTGTCCGCGGCTACGGCCGAGCCGCCCGGATGGCAAGCCTTGATCCGCAACCAAACGGCCTCTGTCGGAACGGAGGGTGGGCACCCCGGAGAGCCCGCCCTGCGCCGTCCGGGGCGTCGCGACGTCCTTTCCGTGGAATGGTCGCGATGACAACCGCCGTCGTGCCTGCCTCCACCACCACGTTTCTGCCGTACATACCGGCTCTCCCTCGATCGGTAACGTCTGAGATCATTTACAGCAAACCGCCTGGTTAGGCACCAATTCCGCACTTACCTCACATGAGGCATCACCCGACCGGTAATGTGTCCAGTCCTGGTCGGGCAGCACGCGCCAAGGGCGGTGGGGGCATGGATCTGGTGTCGGCGACATTGCTCGCGGAACTGGCAGGGGGCGCCGCCGGTGCGCTCGGCCACCAAGCGTGGGTGGGGCTCAGCTCGCTGGTACGCCGCCCGTTCGGGCATGGCCACGACGCATCCCCGCCGGCTCCGGCTGTCAGCACCGGAGAGGTCGAGCTGATCCGGCTTCAGGAGGAGCCCGGGGATACGGCCCGTGCACAGGCGTTGAGCACCGCGTTGGCGACGCGCGCCGCGGTCGATCCGGAGTTCTCCGCCGTCCTGCAACAGTGGCATGAACACGCAAAAGTCATTCGAACGAGCGACGGTGACGTCGACAACACAGTCAGCGGCGGCACCCAGTACGGGCACGTGGTGCAAGGGCGGGACTTCTCCGGTTTGACCTTCGGGACCCCCGCTCCGCCCCCACCACCCGCCCCCGGGGCGGAGACGCCGTAGACGTAAGGCCGAGCCGATTGGGTACTGCGGAGGTGGTCGCTATGCGCGCAACGTCGCAATATCTGCGGAGCTTCGTGGATCAACACCGGGTGCTTCGCCACCCGTTCCTCGCATTGGTGGCCTCCGACAGGGCCGATTCCGAGCATCTCGTCGCCTGGGGGCTTCAGGAACGGCACGTGTCGTACGCCTTTCCCCGGTCCATCGGCCTTTTGATCTCGTACGCCGATGACTTCAGCATGAGGACGGTGCTCGCCGAAAACCTTTGGGAGGAGTTCGGTGAGGGAGATCCCGATCAGGCCCATGCCGTGCTGCTCGACAAGCTACTCGAGTCGATGGGAGTCGACAGAGGCCACCTCGACTGCCCTCCGACCGAGGGGACGCTCGCCTTCCTCCATACGCAGCGCGAACTCACGACGTCGAGCGCCTGGCGAGGCGTGGGCGCCTTCTGTTACGCGAATGAATATCTGTCGCTCGCCGAATTCCGCCCGCTGGAAGACGCCGTCCGGTCTCGTTTTCCGGCGGCCGACCTCTCGTACTTCACCGAGAACATGAAAGCCGACACACGGCACACCGAACTCCTCGAGTCGCTGATCGACGCCGCGGCGGAAGTTCCCTCGCACAGAGCGGACATCGAGTACGGCGTCAGCGCGGCGCTCGAAGCGCGCTGCCGGTTCTACGACTCCCTGGTGCCATCGGAATCCGAGTGACGGTCCACGGATGCTGGGCGTTCCATCCATATAACGTGCGGACAATGGCATGAGACGTTCAACGAACTGGCCGTGGCGTTGCCCTCGGTGCCGCGTCAGAATGTCGCGGCGTTCGTCCGCGCCGCAGCCAAGCTGGCCGGCATGCTGCCGGCCCGCTTCTGGAGCGCTTGAAAGCGCTGGGAACGGGACGAGACGGCCATGGCCATCTGCACGTGACGGATCTTCCGCGCCCGGTCGGCGCGCTGCCGAGTACGCCTGCCAGCAGGACCGCCCCGGTCGACCGCCCGCTGCTTGCCATGGAAGGCTGGCTCCCGGCGATGGCACGGCGATGGGCATGCCCACGGCTTACCGCGAGTTGAACTCGGGGGGTCCCCGCACTCGGAAATGCTTCTTTATCACCGGTGGCGGCCGGAATTCCTTGCTGCTCGCGGGCTCGCGCGCGGACCATGACGGCGTTGCCGGGACGACCGTGGCGGCCGCTCGGGCCACACTGCCGTTGCTCGGGGCCGCTGAGCCGGAGATCCTGTGCGGGCGCCGTATGACATGCGGTACGGACCTGGCCTTCCGCCCTGCGGACAGATCGAGCCTGCAGACGCGCGTGCTGGTGCTCGACGATGTTTCCGCCGATCCTCGGCTCGCCTGCGACCGCGAGTTACTGGAGCCTCGGAACCCGTCGGCTCGTCAAGCCTCCAGGCGCTCCCCGAGGCGCGGGACGAGGTCACCGACACGGTGCGGATGCGTCCCGGTGACCTTCTGATCCTGGACAACGCACGCGTCGTCCACGGCCACACGGCGTTCACGCCGCGCTGGGACGGCCGCGCCCGGCGGCTGCACAGGACGTACGCCAGGTCCCTGCCGCATGGTCCAGGCCGCGCGGAGGCCGCCTTCCCCTACCAGCCCCAGCAGTTTGCCCCCTGCTGAGTGCTCAGCTCCGCCCGCCTGGGCTCTCGGGCATCATCCGCGGCCGCGCGCGATTTTCCGCCGCTCGCGGAAGTCGGGGTTGGTGACGTCGGGAGAACCGGTCCCTGACAACACGTCGCACACTGCGCGGGCTGCGCGCAGGCCGGCGCGCAGCCCCGCGTCCCGAGTGAGGAAGCCCATCTGGGGGACGGACAAAAAGCGTTCCGGGCCGAGTGCCGCGAGCGCGGCCCAGGCGTCGCCTGATCCGAACCCATCGACTGCGGCCCGGAGGTTGCTGTGCTCAATCGCCCAGGCGAGTGCCACCGGATCAACGAGATCATGATGACCCGTGTTCACCAACAGGGCGCCGTCCTTGCAGATCGCCAGCTCCCGTCTGCCGAGCATCGGCGGTTCGTCGGCAGTGGGCCCCGGGCGGTGCAGGCTGATCACGTCGGACTGGGAAAGGAGGCTGTCGAGGTCGGTGTACGCGATGCCCGTGGCAGACTCGAGGGCCAGGTTGCGCCGCGGGCACGTGTACAGCACTCTCATGCCCAGTGCCTGGGCGATCGTGGCGACGCGTGCCCCGATCCGGCCTGCTCCGACGATCCCCAGGGTACGACCGCCCAGTTCGCGGCCTTCGGGAGGCGACACCCTGGAGATCGGGCCGCCTGGGGATTGCGAGGGTCTCACAATGACGTCGGTGAACGGACGGGCAAGCGTGAGCGCGAGCAGAACGGTGAACTCCGCGACCGAGGCCGCGTTCTCTCCCGGTGTGTTCGCCAAAGCCACCCCCCAGTCGTACGCCGTGCGCCAACCGGGCACGTAGCTGCGGAAGTCGGTGCCGACGAACGCGACGACTTCCAAGGCCACGGCTCGTTCGAAGTGGGCGGGCTCCGGCTCCTCGTATCCGCCGATGAGGTAGCCGGAGACGCCCTCGAGCGCCGCATGCAGGTCGTCCGTGCCCACGTGGTCGTCGGCGACCTCCCGTAGTGCAAACCCGCGGTCGGTGATCAGGCGGCGAGCCTGTGACGGCACCACGGCCGTTCCTGTCACCAGGACGATGGGTTGCTCTTTCATGTGCCCTCCTGTGGCATGCGGCCCGCGGCCGCCGTTGTCGCATCAGCCGGGAGCGAGGCGAAGCGCTGGCTTTCGGGCACGTAGTCGCATCCTCACCGCAGATCGAAGACGATGAGGGACAGCGGTCCGCGCCAGGTGAACTGTCCGCAGAAGATGAACCGTGCGTTGTGTACCCGTCCTGGCAGCGCCGCCGCGGTCCTTTCCAGGGTCTCCTCCGTCGCGTTGTGTCCGTCGTCGTCGGGCTCATGCTCGATGACCACCGTCGCGCGCCGCATCACGGCGGCCGCCTGACGCAGCATGGCCACGGTGGTTCCGGCGAAGCCCGAATCCTCCGGGGTCGTGCTCCGCCCGTGGTCGCCCCCGACGGAGGCCAGGACACCCCGTGCCGTTGCGGTCAGTCGCGGTGGGGCGCCCAGCAGCGGCGACCTTCGTCCGAACTGCGGCGAGGTGTACAGCACGGCGTCCTCCTGCGGAACCGGCAGGTCCCGCCAACTGGCCGGGACTGTCGCATCCGCGCACACCAACCGGCCGGTGGCAGCGGGGCGCCGGTGACACGCGAGATCACCCGTGATTTCCTGGTACCCGAGGGGGGTACCGCGCGAGGCCCGTAGCGCCAGTACGACGGCCAAGCAGGACGCGACGGCCACCTCGTCGGCACTGGCGCACGTGGGGAGCAACGCCAGCACCGAGAGCAGGCTCTCAAGGTCGCGGATCGGCGGCAGTCGCTGCAGTATCCGGGCATGGCCGACAGTGGCCCGGCTCTTCGCCAGACTGACGCAGGCGAGGACCGGATCGATCTCGATCCCGAAGAACGGCAGGTCCATCAGCCGGGCCGCCGTCGCGGAACTCCCCCCGCCGGCAAAGGGATCGACGACGGCGCTGCACGCCGGGCCCACCAGGTCGGCGACGATCTCCATCGTCGTACGGACGTTGGAGGCGCTCGCCGTCTGGAACCAGCGGTCGACGGGTTCTCGCGGGTCCGGATGGTAGCGCTCAGGGTTCAACGGCAGGTACAGGGACACGGCATTGCTCTCCTCAACCGATCAGGGACTGGACCTGCCGCGCGCATCCCCACGACAGCGTGACCCCCGAGCCTCCGTGACCGTAGTTGTGCACCACTGGAGCGCCGTGGTGCGTACCAAGCTCCAGCCGTACGCGCGGCCGCACCGGCCGCAGTCCGACCCGGAGTTCCCTCACCCTGGCGCGGCCAAGTGCAGGCAGGACGGCGGCACAGCGCGCCACGATCCGCTCGGCGGCGTGCGGGTCCGGCCGCAGGTCGCCCCTCCCGTGCCGGACCATCCCGCCCAGGACGACGTGGTCGGGATGTGCAATCCAATAGGTGGGATCCCGGCTCTCGGGGAAGTCGGAGAAGAACCCCTCTATGCCGGGATTCTCTGTGATCACCAACTGCCCCCAGCTCGGCGCCACTTCCCGGTCGCCCACCAGGTCCCTGGCCCCCAGACCGCTGCAGTTGACCACCACAGGAGCGATGTCCAGCGCCTGGTCCAGGTCGCGCAGCGGGCCGTCCAGCAGGCGGAGTGTGGCCCCGGCCGCAACCAGACGGCCCAGCAAGTAGTCGAGGTATACGGGCATGTCGAAGATCGGCGCCCGGTAGGTCCATCCCCAGCCGAACCCGGGCGGCAGTTCGGCCGATCCGCAGGTGGCGAATCCGCTCACAGAACGCAGCCAGTCGGGAGGCTCCGCCGGGTCGTGCGAGGCCTCGACCCCCTGGACGATGCGGACGCCGGACCGTGGATCGGCGGCGATCGCCGTCAGGTCCGGCAGGCTGTGCAGACTCCAGTCCAGCACCCGGGGATCGTCGAAGACGTACGGCCCCCACAGGGCCCCGGCAACCGCCGAGGTCGTACGCTGGGGCACACGGTCGGCGACGACGCTGACCGCCCGTCCCGCCTCCGACAGCACCAGTGCGGTGGTCAGTCCCACCACCCCGCACCCGACAACGACGACCTCAGGATCCGCTGAGACAGCCACCGCTCCAGACTAGGGATTCGCCCGAATCGCAGCCAGATGGCGATTGGTCAAATGGTGTGCTTGCGCCCGCTGATGGAGTTCAGCTGGTTGACTGGAAGGAGGACACCGGGTGGACGGTGGCCAGCTGCTTGCGACCGAGAGGCCGTGCCGATGGGGGGCACCGAGGGGCGGGACGAGCGCAGTCCCGACCGGTCCGGGACGACGCGCTCCGAGTTGTCCGGGAACGCCTGGGACGTGGTCCAGGCGCGCGACGTCACCGGCGGGATCCACTTCCATCACGGGGATCGCGCGCAGGGACCGAGCCCACGGCAACTCCCCGCAGACGTGAGGGGATTCGTCGGCAGGCAGGCGGCGCTCGACCGCCTCGACGACATCCTGGCTCGCGGCGCCGAGGGATCACAAACCGTCGTGATCTCGACGATCGCCGGCACCGCCGGCGTCGGCAAGACCTCCCTCGCGACGCATTGGGCGCACCGCGTCAAGGACCGATTCCCCGACGGCCAGCTCCACGTCAATCTCCGGGGCTACGACGCGGGACCGCCCGTCACCGCCGACCAGGCGCTTGAGCGCTTCCTGCGCGCACTGGGGGTCGCGCCGGGAGCGATCCCCGACGATCCCGAGGACAAGGCTGCGCTCTACCGGTCCCTGCTCGCCGGCCGGCGCATGCTCATCGTGCTGGACAACGCCGCGGCCGTACGCCAAGTGCGCCTACTGCTGCCCGGAACCGCTTCGTGCATGGTGCTGGTGACCAGCCGTGACCGGCTGTCCGGGCTGGTGGCCCGGGACGGCGCGCACCGGCTGGACCTCGACGTCCTCGCCGAGGACGAGGCCGTGGGGTTGTTGCGGGACAGCACCCAGGGGCACCGCGGCCCGGACCCCGAGCTGGAACTGACCCGGCTCGCCCGTCTGTGCGCGCGTCTTCCCCTGGCGCTGCGCATCGCGGCCGAGCGGGCGGCGGCCAGGCCACACATGCCGCTCAGCGAGCTGATCAGCGATCTGCAGGACGAGTCCTCCCTCTGGATAGCACTCTCGGCGGACGAGGAAGACGACAGCGACGCGGTGCACACCGTGTTCGCCTGGTCCTACCGGGCCTTGAGCGGCGAGACCGCCCGCATGTTCCGGCTGCTGGGTCTGCACCCCGGGCCGGACTTCTCGGTGCACGCCGCGGCAGCCCTCGCAGGAGTCTCCACCGTCACCGCGCGGCGGCTGCTCGACTCCCTGGCCGGCACGCATCTGATCTCCCCCTCCGCCTACGACCGGTTCCAGTTCCACGACCTGCTCAGGGCCTTCGCCTTCGAACAAGCGGTGAACGACGAGACGCCGGAAGGGCGCGAGGCCGCGGTGAGGCGGCTGTGCGAGTGGTACCTGGAGGCGATGGCGGCAGTTGCCGAGGTGCACGACGCCCAGTACGCCGACGACTGGCACGTGCATGCCGCGCGGGCCGATCTGCCGGGGCTTCCGGATGTCTCGGACTACGAACGGGCCATGGCCTGGTTCACCGTGGAGACCGACAACCTGGTGGCGGTCAGCAGGACTGCGGCCGAGGCCGGTCTCCACGAGGTGGCGTGGAAGCTGCCGGCCCTGTTGCGTACGCCTTTCCTGGACCGGCATCCCGTGCAAGGCTGGCTACCGATGGCCGACCAGGCGCTGTTGGCCGCCCGGCGGTCCGAGGACTTGCTCGGCCAGGCCGTCACCCTCCTCGGCATGAGCATCGCGCACCGGCAGGCGCACCGCGTCCAGGAGGCCATCGAGCACAGCCGCGCCGCGCTGGCCGCAGCCCGTCAGGTCGACGACGCGTGGCAGACGATCGCCGCGCTGGTGATGCTGGGGCACGCGCTGCGGCTGGGGCGCCGACTCGACGAAGCTCTCCAGTCGTACCAGGAGGCGCTGGACATCGCCCGACGGCTGCAGCTGCGGCTGTGGATCGTGTGGGGGCTCATCGGGCGGGCCGAGGCGCTGCTCGACGCGGGTGCCCACGACGAGGCCCGCGAGTGCGTTGCGGCCACACTCCGGGAGCTGCACGAGGGCGAGAGCCCCGGAGCCCGCTCTGAATGCCTGTGGGTCGAAGCGACGATCGACCGGGAAACGGGCCTCCTGGCCGAAGCAGACCGGCACATCGGGCAGGCCCTGCACATGGCGTACGAGACCCGTAACGTCATCTACCAAGGCCAGTGCGAGATCGAACTGGGGCGGGTCTGCCTGGCTGCAGGCCGACCCGAGGACGGACTGGCCGCGCTTCAGCGAGCCGCTTCGATCGGCCGGCTCCTGGGTGACCAGGCGATGGAGGGAACGGCGCTCGACATGACCGGGCTGGCCTACCAGGCGCTGGACCGGCCACAGGAAGCCGTCCAGTTCCACCGCTTCGCCGTGACACAGTTCCGGGATCTCGGCGACGGTTGGGGGGTCGCGGGCGCACTTGAGAACCTGGCGGCTGCCCTGGATCGGACCGACGATCCGTCCGCCGCCGCGTCGCACCGGCGTGAGGCGGTCGGAATACTGCAGGGCTACGCCGACGCCCGGGCGAGGGCCTTGTGCTCAGCTGTGGCGGCCCGGCTGTCTGCCGGGTGACGGCACGCGCCAGCCAACTGGTCCGGCGGGATACCTCAATGACCATCACCAGGCGGTCCGGGCTCGCCCGAGGTGGTCGCGGCGACGCTCGGCGAGGCAGAAGCCCGCCGCCAGGTGCAGCCGCAGGGCAGGGTGGTTGTCCGGCGCCACGCTCAGCCGTGCCGAGTTGCCTGTCGTCCGCGAGGCCCAGCACTGCGTCGAGCAGGCGGCGCCCGTGCCCCTGCTGCCGATGGGTGCGATCGACCGCCAGTTCGAGAAGCCAGCACCGGCCGTTGCCGTCACCGGCCAGGAGTACGTAGCACAGAGCGCCCCGGTGTCAGAAATGGTGCGCTTCGGCACCCGACAGCGGGCCCGCCCTGCGTCGGGCGGTCAGGGCTGCGGGTGGGCGATGGTCTGCAGGTGGGTGATGGTCTGCAGGGCCAGTTGATCCCTGATCCTTTGCACCAGGCTTTGCCACTGCCGGGTGAATCCAGGTTGGCGCTCCAACGCCTCCCACAGCGGGCGGAGAGGCTGGTCCACGCGCGCTCCCGGCATCCACAGGTGCATCAGGTGGTCGACGGCAGGGCGCAGCATTGTCAGCGCCTCCCGCCCGTCCCTCGAGCCGAGTCGGCTGCGCTCGACCAACCTGGCCAGGGTCGTGAGTAGCCAGTCGTGCAGGGCGAAGTCATGGCAGAGCTCCGCTGCGGCGGCGGCTGAGATGCCCGTCGGCAGCCGTATCTTCGCCGTCCGCAATCCGTTCCCCGCGAGGGTGAACTGCTCCACTGCGGGGCCCTCGCCGTCGGCCGCCCGTAACGCAATCCAACGGAGGCGGGTGACCCGGGACCTGAAAGGCGGTTGCTTGTCGAGTGCCCGGTCCCGCAGCACCCGGGTGAGCGTACGGTCGGCGATCGCTCCCAGGTCGAGGTCACCGGGGCGGCGGCCGTCGCCGAGACAGCCGTCGGCGACATCCTGCTCGGGAAGCATGCCAAGCGGTTCTACGACGCCGGGGCGGGCCATGTAGTGGCCCCAACGGCGGCGCCGGCCGGCGCCCTCGGCGGTGACCGTGCAGTGGGCGCCGACTTGGAGCAGGCGACCCTCGGTGAGCGTGGCGCGGGTGGTGACGGTGCCGACTGCGCGGATCTTGGCGCCGCACGCGGAGGGCAGCTGGCAGTCCACGCCGGTCGGCACGTCGGGCGAGCGAACGTACAGGTTGGGTCGCTCGGAGAGCCGGACGCGCTCGTCTGCTCGTAGCCGCAAGAGGTCGGCGGCAGCGCGCCCGAGCAGTGTCTGGCTGTGCCGCAGCAGGCAGGTGTGCACTTCGCCGAAGATCAGCGCCGGCTCCGGCCTCTGCTGGGTGCCCTCACCGGTGTCAGCCGGCCCGACCATGTATGGGCTCCTCGTAGAAGACGTAGGAGATGCGGTCGGGGATTTCCTCGGCTACCGCAAGGCCCTCACCGATGGCGCGTTCGGAGACTTGGGCGAGAGCGTGTGACGGGATGTCCACCTGGTCGAGAACGACCCGGACCGCATGTTCGACCGGTAGAAGGCGGGACGGCAGGACGGAGCAGGTGCGGTAGGCGGAGAAGGGCGCGGCGGAGGGGTTGAGACACATCACGGGCGGCAGCTCGTCCCAGTCGTCCGGGAAGTCCCCGCCGGCTGTCAACGGCACGGGCTGGAGAACGGGTTCGCCGAAGTGCCGCAGCAAGCCGAGCCTGGCCAGCTGCCACACGGCCGCCAGGAACGAGCACGACCAGACGCGCCGGCCGCCGGGCTCGTGCCAGAGCTCAGCGTCGAGGAAGACCGAGTGCCGCCGGGCGGTGGTCTCGGCCGGCGGCTGCCAGTCGGCGGCGTCGGCCATCGCCGCCAGGATCTGCGTGCCTGGCGTGCGGCGGCCGTTGGAGAGCCAGCCGGTCTGGCCGACCGGGGGCCGGGAGCCGTCACTGCCTGGGGGCGGTGATTCCACGAGGCGTGCCGCGACCCCTTCGGCGACGGGGACGCCGTCGGCTGCGGCGCAGCCGGACTCGCGGACCAGATAGTCGATGACGAGGCCGGCCCGTTCGGCCTCGGCCAGCAGGACGGGAAGAACCGCGGCGGGGGTGGCGCAGGGGGTGCAGTATTCGTCCACCAGATAGCAGGTGCTCACTCGGGCCCTGCGCGCGTCGGCGGCGGCGACCGTGCGCGCCGTGTCGGCCCACGGCCGGACACGGGCGAAGTGCTCGCGCAGCCGTTCCGGACCGGCCTCGAAGTCCTCCATGGAGAGGTGGCCGAGTTCCAGTGACACATGGGCGAGCGGTACAGCCTGGGTGCGTGGCTCGGCGGTCCTCTCCCGGAAGACGGCGCCGGTTGCGGCTTCGGTCATGGCATCTCCCAGGCGTCGGTGAGCTTCCCGGCCAGGTCCTGGAACGCCTTCAGCGTCTGCGGTCCGGCGACCTGGCTGCCGAGCACGTCCTCGTCGGTGATGAGCTGTTCGCGCCACTGCAGCACGGGATCGAGCGGTACGGAGCCGAGCATCGCTCTGCGACCGACGCCCCGGTCGGCGGCGAGCTGGGGGAGTTCCCGGTCGCACATGTGCATCCACGCGGACTGGGCGGGCGGCGCCAGGGACCACGGCAGCGTCTCGGGATCCGGCACGGCGGCCCGTACGAAACGTATGTTGCCGCGCAGTTCCTCGGCGTCGTGGCCACGGGCGAGGCCGCCACTGAGGATGCCGCGTGGGCCGAAGGCGAACTCGGAGGCGGCGATCACATGCTGTCGGGTCCAGCGGTGATGGACCAGCCACCGGGCGCCGACGCCGTGCATCTCGGGTCGCGCGGTGGCCTGGAGTGCCAAGTCGACGGCATAGCTACGGCCGGAGCTGAGGTCGACCAGCACCACGTCGAACTCACTGTGGAGCCGCAGGAAAAGGTCGGTGCAGCGGATCAACGAGTCGTTGCCGACGGCGAACTCGCCGCCGCCGCGGTCGCCGGGGAGCAGCACCAGATCGCCGGAAGCGGCAGGCCGTTGGCGCAGTGCCCGGCTCTCGGAGTGCGTCCAGACGTCGATCCGGACCGGCTCGTGCACCTGGCCCTGGAGGTAGGAGTGGAGGCCGCCCTGGTTGACGCCGCTCATGGCCCATGGCACGTCGAACACCGCGGCGGCAGAGGGCGAGCCGAAGTCGAAGTCCAGGTAGCAGACGTCGTCACCGGCCAGGGCGCGGTGGAATGCGATGTTGGCGCTGGTGACTGAGCGGCCGGTGCCGCCTTTGTCGGAAGCAGCGAAGACGAACACCATTCACTCTCCCCTGGGGGCAGCGCGTCCTGCCCCGCGTCAGGCTGTCGAGCGCGGCAAGGACATTCCGGATGAGAGCCGTCGGGCTGCGGGCTGCCGGTCGAGAACCTCGGATGCCTGGTCAGTTTGCGCCTCGACCGACGTCAGCGCGGGACTGCGGGAGTCCTGGCGCGAGGTGGGTTCGAGGAATTGCTTGCCGAGCCGGTGGGTCGCCACGCTGAGCGGCGAGAGGGGGCCTGCCGGCCCCTTTGGTGCTGTGGATCGACTGCCGGCAGTAGAGCCGGCGGCCAGCTGCCCTGCATTTGACGACGCGTTCGGTAGCGCTCCAGAAGGCGCACTGGGTTCCGTCAAGGACGATGCCTTCGCCAGGATCTCCGGCCGACCGGCGATATTCTTCAGCGGGGACTGCACGTCGCGCTCTACGGGGCTGGGTCGTCCAGCCGGATGGCGGCGATCTTCGCGACTGGACATGTAAGACACAACAGCCGCTCGGCGTCGGCGACACGGCTGAAATCTCCCCTTTCACACCCGCCCCTTTCACCACTCCCTGACGAATGGCGTGACACGGCCTGCCATGTATCAAGCCGGTGCCGGCATGGCTTGATATGCATCCTCCCCCAGCCCACTCTCGGGCGTCCCGCGCTCCGGCCCCAGAGCATATCCGCTCCTGCACTTCCGATGGGCCCCCTTACAGTCGCCGCCTACCCAAACATTCACACCGGCAGACTCTTCGCTGCATTCTTGAATCAGGTCGCGACGCCTCCCTCGGCAACACATGACATCCGACTACCAATGACTCCTGCACTCTCCCCTGACGAGTCCCTCGCGCGAGTGCTTCTGGGCGTCTGAACGCCTGCTCGGCACAAGGGAAGCGCCGCCGCGACCCGGTCAGTGGACCTATGCGGTCACATCGCCAGCTGTCCGCGCCGTGACTGCAGGTGCAGTCATATCTCCGTCGACACCTGTCGCCCGTGCCGCAGCTGTCACCGCGGCACGGGCATGTCGGCCCGGGTCCTTGAGGGACAGCCCGGCCCTTCCGACGGCGTCAGCCCGCCCAGACCTCGGCCTCGTCGGCCGGAACCGTGGTGGCGAGGCCCAGTTCCTTCCGGGCGGCGACCGACTTGTTCGGGTCGATGCCGGTGAACGCCGGGTCGTAGGCGAGGTAGAACTCGTCGACGTCCGCGGCGTTCGCGGCCTTCTCCCAGTCCCCCGCCGCCTTCGCCAACGTCCCGCGGAGCTTCTCGACCTCGGCACCCTCAATGCCGTCGAGGCCCTCGACGTGTGCGTCGAGGGCGGCCGCGACGGCCTTGGCCTGCGCCTTGTAGCCGGCCAGGTCGGCTTCCACGGTGTCCTTCTCGGACTGGTTCGCCCACAAGGCTTCGTAGACCGCGTTCGAACCCTTCAGGTACGTGCTCTGCTCGGGCTTGAGGGACTTCGCCGTGTCCAGCGAACCGCTGAACGTGCCCTTCTCCATGGTGTAGGTGCAGCTCACCGCACGGTCACCCGTCGCCCAGCTCTCTCTGGTCGGGGTGTAGTGCAAGAGCCCCACACCCTGAGGGAGCGCCCACGTGTCCGGCGCGTACTTCTGCGCCTCGACCGGGCAGCGGTCGTCCGCGATCGCCGCGACGCCCTCATCGCCGGGATACTTGCTGCCCTCGTCGATCGCGAACTCACCGACGACCTGACCCTCATGAGCCTCCTCGCACGGCACGACCTCGACGGCGTACGCCGTCCCCTCCGCCTTGCCGTTCGGGTTGTAGCAGTCACCGATGTCCAGCGAGAACACCGACTGCTGGCGAGCCACCTTCCTCGCGCCGTCCTTGGCACTGTCCACGGCGTCCGAAACATCCGAACACCCCACCGCACCCGTCGCAAGCAGAGCGACAACGGCGGATACACCGCGAAGGGAACGATACGGAACAGGGATCGCCATGACGTACACATCCTCTTATCTGATCTTTATGAAGGTCGCGCGCATCGTATGCCATTCCAACCACCCGGCTGCACGACGGCCCGCATCTCACCACGACGACTCCGACTCACGACGGGCCGCGAGGGTTGTATCCCTACCGCCGCAGAAGCGAGCCCGGAAGGCCCTTTTGGGATGCCGCGCCCGGCTGTGGTCTGGCCAACCGCGGGTGTCCGCTTCCCTGTACGAATCGCATGTGACAGTCCGCTGTGCCGACCCCGACGAGCGGGCGCGGTTGCAACTGTGGGCAGCCGCAGGCGGCCTGAAACTGACGCATATCGTGTTGGCCCGCGGCCGGATGCGCGAGCAGGCCATGCTTGCTCTGTCCGGCTCCTCGTCCTATGCCGAGCAGGCCGCACGGGTGCAGGACGTCGTGGCGCGACGCCTCTCGTTCCTCGGCGCGCCGCTGCTGATCCGCATGCTGTCCGACGCGGTGGCGAGCGACCCGGCGGCGAACGAGGTCGGCGTCCGGCAGGACATGCACGCCGACGGCGCGGCGCAGTTTCTCGTCGAACGCACGCCAACTGCTGAAACCGTCCAGACGGGTGACACAGTCCTCAAGGCGGTAGCGTCTGGCGAGCTTGTGACCGCTGTGCAGTTCGGGCGGTGAAGCCTTGGCGCCGGGACCCTCGGTCCCGCCACTCCCCTGTGCCTCAGCGGAAGTGAGGCAGCTTGGTACTCACTGGTGAGCCTGCCGTTGTATGGAGATTGACGTCCTGGGCCGTGTAGAAGGTGGCACTGTAGGGTCCGCGTCGACGCCGGTGGCCTGTGTGCGAACCTCATGGGTCGCTGTCTGACCGCGAGCAGGCCCGTGATCAAGCGGTCAGGTTGAAGTCCTGCTGGTCTGCGGGGGCGGGGGGAGAGACGCTCGTGCTCGCGGGCGGTGTGGAAGTTCCCATGGGAGTCGAGTTCGCCGTTGGTCCGACGATCGTGCGGAGCCGCAGTACGGCTTCGGCTTCGTGAAGGCCCCAGCGGTCACCGGTGATGTCGATGCGATCAGCGATCAGGTGACGGCAGGCGCCTTCTACCGCGCCGGTGGCGATCGGCAACCCGCTGTCGAGCGCGGTGTCGTAGGGGAACTGGTCGAGGTGGCCGTCAAGTAGCGGTGGCAGGCGTCGACGGTGTCGCGGCGGGTGGCCCGACAGGCTCCCGCAGCCGCGCGCTGTTCCCGGTCAGCCGATACCCGCGCACGCCACCGTCCACTGAAGGGTGCCGGTGATCGAACCAGCGCCGAGCAGTCCGCTGGCTGCCGTAAGGATGTTCGCTCAGATGCCCACGTCGCCACTCTGGTGCGAATCCGGAAGCTCGCCCCCGTCGCATGAAACGGCTCGTGCTCGAGTGTGGGGTCGTCTCGACCCGGAGCCACTCTGGTGAAAGGCCGCCGACCATTGCGCTCCGCGCTGCGACGGTGAGGTC
The DNA here is from genome assembly GCF_040686175.1 of Streptomyces sp. NPDC086077. Classification (NCBI taxonomy): domain Bacteria; kingdom Bacillati; phylum Actinomycetota; class Actinomycetes; order Kitasatosporales; family Streptomycetaceae; genus Streptomyces; species Streptomyces sp. NPDC086077. Next base: position 22,947 of record NZ_JBFBJT010000030.1, read on the forward strand.
GGGTCCGCCCGCAGAGACAGCCTCTGCCCCGTCCGGCACACCAGCGGCCAGATCCAACGAAGCCGTCTCCCCCCATGCCCTCAAGACCGGCGTCGTCCTCAGGGACGCCGGACTTCGACATGGAACTGCTGACCCGGCAGATCCGCGCCGCGCCGGAACAGGCACTGCGCAAGGCCACTGGCCTGGCCGCGCGCCGATACTCCGGCCCGGCCGGCGACGGCTGCGGTGGATCACCCACCGCACGACGATTTCCCTGGCGGGCGAAGAGTGTTCCACGGGGTGATGCAAGGCGCGCGGACTTGCTAGAGGGGCTGCCTGGCAACGGCCGGCCGACAGGCGGTGTACTCACCCGTATGGCATCTACCCGAGCCCCAGGCGATCCGGAATGGCCCTGCTGTGGTGACGGCGTCACCGGCGGGAACCGCGCCGGCTGCACCGGACGTTCTGTCGACCCGCACCCGGCCTGCCTGGCGCACCTCTCCAGCCTCGACCGCGACACCCACCTCGCGAGCCTGAACCCTGGCGACGACATCGACTACCGGGGCACCAGATTCACCGACCGACTGCTCGACCAAGTACTTAACGCCCTCAACGATCCCACCACCGACCACCCCCGTCTCGGCGATGCGCGCTTCGAATCCGCCACCTTCGTCGGCAACGCCAATTTCGAGCTGGCCACCTTCACCGGAACCGCCCAATTCGGGTCGGCCGCCTTCACCGGCAACGCCTGGTTCGAATCGGCCACCTTCACGCGCGAAGCCCAGTTCGACCTCGTCACCTTCACCGGCACTGCCGGGTTCGAATCAGCCACCTTCAACGGCGACGCGCGGTTCCACACGGCCACCTTCACCGGTCCGGCCTGGTTCCTCCTTGCCACCTTCGCCCACGCCGCCGTATTCATCTCGGCCACCTTCACCGACGCCGGGTTCAGGGCGGCCACCTTCTGCGAAACCGTCTACTTCCACTCGGCCACCTTCAACGGCGACGCCCAGTTCGCGTCGGCCACCTTCAACCGCGGCGCCCAATTCGGGTCGGCCACCATAAGCGGCGAGGCCGGCTTCCACTCGGCCACCTTCAACGGCGACGCCCGGTTCGCGTCGGCCACCTTCGACAGCAACGCCCTGTTCCACCTGGCCACCTTCGGTGGCATCGCCGACTTCGGGACGGCCGCCTTCGGTGGCATCGCCGACTTCGAGGCGGCCAGCTTCACCGAAGACGTCGATTTCGGGGCGGCGGTCTTCAAGCGAGCTGGGGAGCTGGGACCACTTGTATGCGGGAAGACGGTGTACCTGTCAGGGGCGACGTTCGACGGGCCGGTGACTCTGTCGATCGCGGCCCGGGCCCTGGAGTGTCACCGGACGAGGTGGGCATCAACCGCCACGCTGCGACTACGCCATGCCGATGTCAACTTCGCGCACGCCGACTTCGAATACCCCCTGACCATCGCCGCCGAGCAAGCCCACTTCGGCCACTCACACGGAACCCGCGGTGCCGTCGTCCCGGAAGATGGCCTCACCTACACAGCCAGCTCCCGGGTGCGTATCATTTCCCTGCGCGGGGTAGACGCCGCCCACCTGGTGCTCGCCGACACCGACCTGACGCGGTGCCTCTTCACCAGGACCGTCCACCTCGACCAGATCCGCCTGGAAGGCAACTGCACCTTCGCCACCGTCCCCGCCCGCACGCAATGGCGGCAGCTCCTGCCCCAGCGGTTCACTCAACGCCGAACCCTCGCCGAGGAACACCACTGGCGCTCGCGCCAACCCGCTGCCGTTCCAGGCTGGCAGCAGCCCGTCCATGACACCGGGCACACGGAACACGTGGGACCCGCACAGCTCGCTCCCGTCTACCGGGCACTGCGGAAGGCATTCGAGGACAGCAAGAACGAGCCGGACGCGGCGGACTTCTACTACGGCGAGATGGAGATGCGCCGCCACGACCACAGCAGGCCGCGCGCCGAACGGGCTCTTCTGGCCGCGTACTGGGCGCTTTCGGGATACGGACTGCGCGCCACCCGCGCCGCCGCGTGGCTGCTGCTCGCGATGACCAGCACACTGCTTGCGATGATGCTCTGGGGCCTGCCCGCCGACAACTGGAAGCCAGAGACCGTTGGCAGCGTGAGCGGCCAGCAGGTACGGCTGCCCACCCAGAAACCCGACCCGACCAACCCCACCAACGCCATCCGCGAGCGCCTCTCCACCCAGCGTTTCGAGAAGAGCCTGCGAGTGGTGGTCAACTCGGTGATCTTCCGGTCTTCCAACCAGGACCTCACCACCGCCGGCACCTACACCGAAATGGCCTCCCGTCTGAGCGAACCCGTCCTGCTCGGCCTCGCAGCCCTCGCCATCCGGGGACGCATCAAGCGATAGAAGACCGACCAACGAAAAAGGTGCAAACCCAGGTCAGCCACCCCAACACCAGCTCGGACAGCCCGGAGAACGACTCGGTCCATTTCGGATCACCCGCGGCGGGGAGGTTCATGTCAGTCCACTGCTGCGGTGAGGAGCGCGCTCGCGAGCGCTTCGGGGTGCGTCAGCATCGCCTCGTGCGGGCCGTCACTTTCGACGATGCGTGGTTCGCTCAGCTTGTCGGCCATCTCTCGGTAGAATTCGGCCGGTACGCCATTGTCGTCCCGCAGGAAGACATAGCTGGCGGGCGGCTGGGCGGTCCAGAACCGCGGAAGAAAAATGGGTTCTGCGAGCATCCGAGTGGTGTAGGGACCAGGCGAGCCACTGTGGCGGCGACTTGCTCCTCGGCGGCCCCGTTCATGAAGTGGGTCTCCCAGAGGTCGGGGGGCATCGGGATCGTCTGGTCCGGGCGCTGGGCGGCCGCCGCCCGGTCAGCGTCAGCGAGGGGCTGCGGCAGGACGTCATGGATGGCTTCACCGTCATGCAGCACCCAGGCACTGACGAAGACGACCCTGCGTGTCAGCTCCGCCAGGCGATCCGCCGCGTACTGAACCACGGGTCCTCCTCCGCTGTGGCCCGCCAGCACGAAGTTCTCCAGCCCCTCCTGCCTGATCGCCTCGATCAGCCCCTCCCCGATGGTCGTGAGGTTCACCCCGGAACGGTCGACATCGCCGTCCTCCGAACCACGTAGCGTCGGCGCAAAAACCTCGTGCCCGCTCGCGCGGAGGTGCTCCGCTACCGCGTCCCAGCACCAGGCGCCCTGCCATCCGCCATGAACTAGTACGAATCTCATGAGACGATTTTTAGTGCAGCCCAGCCGATTTCCCCAGGTTAGCCACGGATTGGTTCGTGGCTGTGCGTGCCGGCGGCCTCCCCGCACGCAGCGCGCCCATTGCCCAGGGGAGGCTCGGACGGCGGGTTCCGAGTCGCCGCTGGCTACCGACAGGGCCCCGCCGGCCGTCGAAGGGGTCGCTGCGGGGGCCGAGTCCGTGCGTCCGAGGCTCCAGCGGCCTACCTCTTCAGGTGGGACATGAGTACGCGCATGTCGTTGATCATTGCTGTTTGGTGCGCGGACACGTCCGGGGTCTCCGGGGCCTCACCCACCGGCCCGTCCGCGTCTTCGCCGAGGTAGCTGACCATGGCCGAGAGCCCGAGGGAGAGGACGGCACCGCCGTCCCGAACCCGCAGTTCCGTACTGCCGAGATCCGAGGTGATCAGGTACGCCCCGTCCCCGATGCCGGCGACGGCCTCCACCTCCTCCTCCTCTACGACGCCGAGCCCCGTGACCCGCCGCTCCGCGTCGAACTCGATGCGTGGGTCGCTCTTCTTGTGCAGTGTGACGTTGACACTGACGGTGTAGTCGACGAACCAGCCTCCCCCAGCACCCGCCGCCTCCATGTCCGGACGCAGGTGGATGGAACACTGGACGTGGTCGAGGGCAGGGTGCTCCGACAGCCCGGAGGACATGACGCTGGTGCTGTCCATGGGCGCTATCTCCGCGCCCATGGAGGGCAGTTGCACGGTTCGGCAGGCTTGCCGGGTGAGCTGGTAGCCGCGCGTCTCCGGCTCGGGCACACCGAGGTCCAGACGGAACACCGCCAACGACCACACCGCGGATGCCATCAGCATGCCACCGACGGCCCACAACCACTGCTTTCGTGGGCTTCCGCGCTCCCCCGGCTCACCACCGTGGTCACCACCGAGGTCACCAACTACTCGATACGCCCCGAAAGAAGGGGCGTCTTCCACCATTTCCGGCTCGGAAATCACGGCGTCTCTCACGTGCTCCTGCATGCGTCTTGACCAGGAACCGTCCCACCCCGCCAAGCGGAGCGATCATCAGTTCGGGCGAAGCCTATGCGATGGAACGACACTATGACGCCCACCCGGCGGACAGGCGGATCGGTGCCGGGCCTCGTCGTCAGTCTCCCGTACTGAGCATGCCCCTCGGGCAGGTCAGAATCTTCGGAGCTCTTTGGCCAGGGGGCCGGAGGACGCCGGGTTCTGCCTGCGTAGGCAGCTCTTGCTACTCGCCTCCCAGCAGCCACTCGGCTTTGTCGGCGACCGCCTGCCTGGCCATCGGCGAACGACGCCCGCTGCTCGCCGAACCGGCTGCGCTGCCACTGCCACTGCCACTGCCACTGCCACTGCCACTGCCACTGCCACTGCCACTGCCACTGCCACTGCCACTGCCAGAACGCGACCGCGGACTCCGGCGGGGGGCCATCGACTACCACCTCGAACGGGAACGGCAGGGTGTGTTCTGCAGCCCGACCCGGCCCGGCAGTTGCGCGGACATCACCACACTCGTCAGGCAGGGTTGGTCAGGCTCCTGGTCTTCCCGTGCGCGACGGCGACCGAAACGGATGCGACGGTTCGTGCCCGCCCATGTGCCGGAGCGCATACGCCTCGTCGAGCATGGCGATTAGGTGACCTGCGAGGCAACGGAGCTGTAACGGCGGGCAACCGATCAACGTTCCACGGGGTCTAGTCCGCCATGAAGATCTCCTTCCTGCTCCACAACGCCTATGGGATCGGAGGCACGATCACCACCACGTTCAACCTGGCCCAGGCCCTGGCCGGCCGGCACCAGGTGGAGATCGTCTCCGCCATGCGGCACAGGGAGCAACCGAACTTCACGCTCGACCCGAAAGTGTCGTTGAGGCCGCTCGTGGATCTGCGGCATGAGAGGAAACACCCCCTGCACCTCAGACCGGCGCGGGTCTTCCCCGCCGCCGAGTACCGCTACCGGCAGTACAGCGAGCTGACGGACCAACGAATCGGTGCGTACCTCGCGGAGACGGAGGCCGACGTGGTCATCGGCACCCGGCCCGGCCTCAACGTGCACCTTGCGCATCAGGCACCGGAGCGGGTGATCCTCATCGGGCAGGAGCATCTGACCCTCGACCACCATTCGCCCCGCCTGCGCATCGCGCTGCGCCGGGCCTATGGCCGACTCGACACGCTCACCACGGTCACCGAGGCCGACGCCGCCGCATATCGGCGCAAGATGTGGCTGCCCGGCGTGCGCGTGGAGGCACTGCCCAACAGTGTGCCCGACCCGGTGCTGCCCGCGGCGGACGGCACCGCGAAGGTCGTGGTCGCGGCCGGCAGGCTGGTCCCGGTGAAGCGGTACGACCTGCTCATCGAGGCGTTCGCCCTGGTCGCCACCGAGCACCCGGACTGGCATCTGCGCATCTACGGCCAAGGCGAGGAACACGGCCGCCTGCGAGAGCTCATCGGACGTCTCGGTCTGAACAACAACGTTTTCCTGATGGGAGCCGCGGCCCCGATGGAAGGCGAGTGGGTCAAGGGCTCGATCGCCGCGACCGCCGCCGACTTCGAGCCATTCGGCATGACCATAGTCGAGGCCATGCGCTGCGGACTGCCCGTGGTGAGCACCGACTGCCCGCATGGACCCGCCGAGATCATCAAGGACGGTGTCGACGGCCGGCTGGTACCGGTCGACGACCGCGACGCGCTGGGCGCCGCGCTGCTGGAACTCGTGCGCGACGACGAACGACGCCGGCATATGGGCCGTACGGCCCAGGAGAACGCGCGGCGCTACGCGCCGGCCCTCGTCGTGGAGCAGGTCGAGCGGCTGATCGACGCCGCGAGGTCGGCTCGCGCGGGCGAAGCACCGGCTCCGGTCCCACCGGCCGCCAGCCGAATAAAACGCGCCCTGGTCAGCGAGGGATTCGCCGCGCGCGACGCCGCGTACGCCATGGCCTCCGGTGCGCTACGGGCAGTACGGAGGGGACGGCGATGACCACGAACCACGAGACGGCACCGGGCGCACAGCCGCGTGCCGCCTGCACGACCGACGCCGACGGCCGGCTCACCATCCGTCTTCAGGCACCGGCCGGTACGGGCGCCCGGCTGCTCCTGCGGCTGCGCCCCAAGAAGGGCGATCCCGCGGAGATCCTCCACTCCCTCGACCTGCGGCCCGCGGACGACGGAAACCTGCGGGCCGTCCTGGAGACCCTGCCTGTGCTCGACGAGGGGCGCTGGGACCTCTACCTGCTACCCGCCCCTGGCGCCGAGCGACTGAGACTGCGCCCCGGCCTCCGAGACCTACGGGCCCTGGTGGACGGTCACCTCCGTGACTGGCCGTCGCCGGTGGCCGTGCGCGTCCCGTACGTCACCAAGGACGGCTACCTCGCGCTGCGGACCTGGTTGCGGGCGGCGCACGCGGAGGTCGGCACCGTCGACGTCACCGACCGCTCCTTGACAGTTCACGCAAGGCTGCACGGCGCCACGCTCGCCGGTGAGACGGTCATGCGACTGCTTCCGCGCGGTGGCAGGGGCGCCGCGCGGACCGTCGCCGTGCGCGGCGATCACGACGGCCGATGCTTCTCCTTCACCGTGGACCTCACGGAGTTGGCGGCGGACGGCGGGGACGCGAACCGCGTCTGGGACGTGTTCCTCGTCGAGGCCCGAGCGGGAACCGGTGGCGCGGCTGCCCCGATACGTCTCGGCCGTCTCCTCGACGACATCGCACACCGCAAGGAGATCTTCGTCCTCCCCGCCACAGCGGTCGGCGGTCGCATCGTGCGGCCCTGCTACACGGTGGACAACGACCTCTCCATCGAGGTCGGAACAGGCAGGTAGAGGGTCAACTGATGTGACATTGGCGGGGGTTTGGCCGACGCTCCGAACGCCGCGGGCACTTTGACCAGCGGCGAAGAGAACGGCACCGCCCGGCCCGATGAGTCAGCGGAACAGGGCAATCAGGCCGTTCACCCAGACCGCGAGATTGCCGAGGATCACCACCAGGCATCCCGCCCCGGCCAGGAAGCTGGACAGGGAGCCTGTCCCTCTGTCCGGCATCCCGGTGGCGGGGACCGTGTCCCAGTCGACGTCGTGACCCAGGACGCCGGAGCAGGCCACGCGTACCGCTGTCAGTTGCTCCCTGGCGAAGGGTGTGGGGGCTCCCGTCTCCGAACCCTGCCAGGCAAGTGCGCGCATGCGGTGCGCGGGTGTGGGGTACCTCGCCTCGAAGGCGGCGGACTCAGCGGCGTCCCGGTCGTGTTCCAGGTACATCCATCGACCCGCTTCCGCAGGATCTCCGTAGAGCCGGTACACCTCGGCGAGGCGTCGACGAAGCATCAGGTCGTTCGGGAAGGACGACACCAGCCCGCGCAAACGCTGGCGCGCGACAGGAACCCGGCCGGCAGCCAGGTCTGCGTCGACTCGGGCAAGGGTATCTCGCAGAGGCATGGCGGCATGATCGGACAACGCGGCGACCACCGTCGACCGGTTTTGTCGACCAGCAGTCGCTGGACTGCGCCTGGAGCATGACGGCCGATGCCGGAGTCGAGTGACTGGCGATCCCGTCGGCGTCTGGCCTGACGGTGGATCAACAGGTCGTCGATGGCGCATGATGGAGGGGCCGTCCCGTCAGATGAGAGGTGCTCGTGCCGACGAAGCGCAAGACCCGAATCCTTCTGGCGGGCCTCGCATCGGTGGGCGGCGCCGTGGCCGGCGCGGGCTTCCTGCACAACCGCCGGCCGGACCGCAGGGAACGCGTCCACGTCACGCTCTTCGGCGAGCCGGGATACAGGGGCCACAACAGGACTCTGACCTGGACCGGCGGCGAGCGCGAGGTCATCCCGCTCACCCGGGTTCAGCTGCCGGGTATCGGCTCGATCAAGCTCGAGCGGTTCGTGTTCCGCTTCCATCCCGAGGTACGGGTACCGAACATGCACTTCCTGTGGCACGCCCTCACCGAACGTCCGGACCGCACGGATCCAGAAGGAGGCGTAGCCGCGTTCATCGCCATGCACGAGCTCGCCGGTGCGTTCTCGGTGGGCTATTGGGAGCCGGTCCGCGAGTCAGAGGCACGGTCGGGAGTACGGCTCTGGGCCGGGCGCCCTGGGCATCACGACGGGGACGGCCACGCCGAGACGGCAGCTTCCGGCAACCGGCCCTGGCACGACGTACGGGCCGACACTCCCGACCTGGGCTCATGGAGCACCCGCACGCGCTATCTCGAACTCGGCTACCAGGACCGAAGCGGCCCCCGCGGCTGACCGTCGCGCTCCCCACCTGCTTCCGTGGCCTCGCCGGGCAAGCCCTGCACCAGCAGGACCGGATCCGGCGCGACGGGTCGCCGAGCGCGCGTGGAGGACACGAGACAAGCCTTCAGGGGTCGGCAAGGCATTTGCTGGGCAGCGCCGAGACTCATGGTTGACGCGGTGAAGCCGCGCTGGAGGCGCAACGTTCGACGGTGCGGACGGCGCCGATAGCACCTGAATGGCGGGCGTTGCCAGCACGGCCCGCACACCCACCGGTCACGGTTGTGATCGGCTACTTCGCTTTGGCCCGCAGACACGCCTGGCTCCGGGCCCCTCCCCCACCCCGCCCACGCCCAGGAACTCGTCAGCTCGTCAGTCGGGTGCCGACTCCGCCCGGTAACGATCGATCCACTGATTGCTGAGCCCGTCGGCCTGACGCTTGTGGCGGGGCACCATCCGGCGTCGGTCAGGCGCTTCGAGCCCCAGAAACGTGAGGATGCCTTGCGTGACACCCCCCATGTCGGCGTCGAGTTCCTCGTAGCGCACCCGGAAGGGATCGATGCCATGCGAGGTGAACCAGTTCTTCCACGCCGCATTGTGTTGATCGATCGTCTGCATGAACGCGTTGATGCGCCCCGCGTCGTAGCTGGGCAGTTTCCCACTCGCGTTGTCGCGGCCGATCTCTCCGTTGCCGCCGATGTACCAGGTACCGGTCTGCTCGGCTCGCAGCCAGGACACCGCTTGCGCCAGGAATGACCGTCGAGGTCTACGTCATCTTGGACAACCTGTCCGCCCACAAGGGCGACACGATCCGACGCTGGGCGAAGAGGAACCGCGTCGAGCTGTGCTTCTCCCCCACCTACGCGTCCTGGGCCAACCCGAGCGCAGCCCACTTCGAACCGGTACGGAAGTTCACCCTCGCCAACTCGCACCACCGCAACCACACCGTCGAGACCCCGGGCCGTTCACGCCTACGCGCATGACGCACTGTGCCCACCCGGAGCTCGGGTGGGCACATTGCGTAGCGGTGGCGGGCCGGATGTCTCCCGGCTCACCTGAGGGTTCAGGCGAGGATGTCGTACGCCTTGAAGTAGGTCCCGACCGAGACCCGAGCGGTGAAGAAGGCGCCCGTGGCGTTTCCGGTGCCTCGGTAGAGGTAGAGGGTGCCGGCGGGCGTGCGGGCCAGGAGGTCGGCGCGGCCGTCGCCGCTGACGTCGCCGACCGCGTCGACCGCGTTGTACGTCGAGCTGCTCCAGATCGCCACCTTGATCCTGCTGGCGAACGCCCCGGTGCCCGCCTTGCCCGTGCCCTTGTACAGGTAGACGTAGCCGTTGCTCGCGTTGCGGGCGATGAGGTCGGTCCGGCCGTCGCCGGTGAAGTCGCCGTGCCCGCGGAGCCAGTTGTACTGGTTCCAGCCGGTGCCGACCTTCACGCGCGTGGCGAAGGTGCCATTGCCCTTGCCGGGGTAGATCCACAGCACGCCGGCCGAGTCGACCGACAGCAGGTCAGGCAGGTAGTCGCCGGTGACGTCACCCGGGATGGCCATCCGCGTGCGTGTCTTCCAGTTGTCGGCGATCCGCTGGGTGATCCAGGAGTCGCGCGACACGACGTAGTGCGCCCAGAAGACGTCGCCGTCGCTGCTGCGACGGTAGACGAGGTCCTGGTAGCCGTCGCGGTCGAGGTCGGTCTGCACGACGACGTTCACCCCGGCCCAGCTGCCCCAGTTCTCACCGGCCACGAACGAGGTGCCCCGGGAGTACCGGGAGTATCCGGTGTCCGTGGAGGCGCTGCGCAGCCACAGGTCGCCCCGGTGGTCGCCGTCGAAGTTGGTGTCGTCCAGACGCGGGTAGGTGGCCCCGACATAGGTGGTCACCTTGGTGAAGACGCTGTAGGCGCCCGCGGCGACGCAGTCCTCCACGCCCCAGGAGACGATGCCGACGATCCGGTTGTTGACCACCAGCGGGCCGCCGGAATCGCCGTTGCAAGCGGTCGTGGTGCCTTCGTCGCTGCCGGTGGCGGGCGTGCCCGCGCAAACCATGTGGCCCTTGACGAAGTGGGAGCCGTAGGCGGTGGCGCAGGTGTTGTCCGACTGGATGGGCAGCGTGGCCGTCTTCAGCGTCTCGGAGATGTTGTCGTGGGTGGAGCTGGTCCGGCCCCAGCCGTACACCTTGGCGCTGGTCCCAGCGGTGTACGAGGTGGTGTCCCCGGCCGTCGTCATGCGGATCGGCGTCGCCCTGATCGCGTACGGCAGGGTGAGGACCGCGATGTCGGCGTCGAGAGTGGACGCGCGGTACGACGAGTGGTGCCACTGCCGCCAGACGCCGGTGATGGCACCGCCGTGCAGGTCGGTGATGTAACCCTGGTCGTCGACGGACGGCAGCTGCGCGGTGCTGGTGATCACCGAGCCGTGGTTGTGCCAGTCGTATCCGGCGACGCAGTGCGCGGCGGTGAGGATCTTGGTCGGCGCGACGACCACTCCGCCGCAGAAGAAGCCGACGTCATCGGCGGTGTCGGCGGTGCCCTTGTCGTCGCCGTACCAGAGCTGAGCCATCCACGGCGCAGCCGTGATGGTCGTGGTGGTCCCACCGATGATCTTGGGGTCGATGCCCTGTCCCGTGGTCCCTGCGCCATACGACGAGTTCGTCAGCGCCTGCCCGGCCGTGTCGTCACCGGCGACCGCGGTGGCGAGTCGCCGCTTCAGCTCGGCGTCCGACGGTGAGCTGGTAGCGGGCTTGACGGAGGGCTGCGGCAGCGGCGTCGCGGCCTCGGCGGAGGTGGTCAGCAGCGCGGCGGCGACAGCGACGGCCACACCTGCCGCGGAGACGGGCAGGGCGATTCGTATCCGGCGTCTGTGCCGACCGCCGGACGTGGTGGTGAACAAGTAGGTCCCCCCAGGGGTGCATGAGGTAAAGGGAACGTGCAGATACGCCCCCTCCTCTCAGCGCCGAAAGGCCGGTCATTGTCACCCAGGGGGCGATCGACCCGGAGGACCCTGACCACAGCTCGCCCTGACCTGACCAAGCACATCGGCCCGTCCGGCGCGTAGAGCACGTTTGCCACGGCCCGTAACCGTGGGGCCGGTCAGGCTTCGCACGCCGTTACACGTATTCCGGCGTGTACTGCGGCCGGTCCTGGCCACTCCAGCCGTAGATCGTTATGTGCTCTGACCTTGGAGCTGTCGCCGCTGGCGGAAACCAGGTGGCCTCAGCGCACCATGTGGGTAAGGTCGGGCAATGCCCGAGCTGAAGCGGCTGCATGCCGGCCATGCCCCGGCGGTCCTGGCCTTCGAGCTGGCGAACCGCGCCTACTTCGCTGCCTCGGTCCCCGACCGCGGCGACGACTTCTTCGACCAGTTCACCGACCGGTACAACGCCTTGCTGGCCGAGCAGGAGGCCGGTATCTGCGCCTTCCACGTGCTCGTCGCCGAGGACGGCTCGGTACTCGGCAGGTTCAACCTGGTCGACATCGAAGACCACGCTGCGGAACTCGGCTACCGGGTCGCGGAGCACGTCGCCGGCCGAGGCGTGGCGACCACGACCGTCCGGGAGCTGTGCCAACTGGCGGCGGGTCAATACCGGTTGCGCACACTGCGAGCGGCCACCGTCCGCCAGAATGCCGCGTCCCAAAAGGTGCTGACGAAAGCCGGGTTCGTCCCCGTCGGCCCCGCCGACCCGGCCCACCTCGGCGGTAAGCCAGGCACCTGGTATCAGCGCGACCTAGTTGTTCTGTCCACGGAGGTTGGTGACAGCGATCACTGACGTGTGATCTTGAAATGGGTGAGGGCCTTCTGGCTCGGTGTGGATTACCACATCTGCACCGGCGACCAGAAAGGCCCTCATGCCGCACCGTAACGCACCCCTGGCCGAGACCGGACGCCTGCGCCTGGCCCGCTGCGTCGTGGACGACAACTGGCCCCTGCGGCAGGCCGCGGAACGCTTCCAGGTCTCCGTGAGCACCGCTAAGCGGTGGGCCGACCGCTACCGGCAGCACGGCGAGGCGGGCATGGCCGACCGCTCCAGCCGCCCGCATGCCAGCCCACGGCGGACGCCGACACGTACCGAGCGGCGGATCATCAAGGTGCGCGTGCTGCGCCGCTGGGGACCGGCACGGATCGCCGGCCTGCTGCGTCTGGTGCCCTCCACCGTGCACCGGGTGCTGACCCGCTACGGCCTGGCCCGGCTCACGCACCTGGACCGGGCCACCGGCCGCGTCATACGCCGCTACGAACGCGACAGGCCCGGCGAGCTGGTGCACGTCGACATCAAGAAGCCCGGCAACATCCCCGACGGCGGCGGCCACAAGGTCCTCGGCCGCCAAGCGGGCCGCAAGACCCGCTCCGGCGCTGGCTACAGCTACATCCACACCGCCGTCGACGACCACTCCCGCCTGGCCTACAGCGAGATCCTCACCGACGAAAAGAAGCAGACCGCCGTCGCCTTCTGGGGCCGGGCACAGGCGTTCTTCGCCGCCTGCGGGGTCACCGTCGAGCGCGTGCTGACCGGCAACGGCTCCTGCTACAAGTCCCGCCTGTGGCGCGATGCCCTGGCCGCGGCCGGGATCACGCACAAGCGCACCCGCGCCTACCGGCCCCAGACCAACGGCAAGGTCGAACGGTTCAACCGCACCCCGCTCGACGAGTGGGCTTACGCCCGCCCCGACCGGTCAGAGCAGGAACGACGCGACGCCTTCCCCGACTGGCCGCACACCTAGAATTACCACCGCGGACACACCGCGCTGAAAGGCCAACCACCCGCCAGCCGCGTTCCGAACCTCACAGGGCGATACAGCTAGTCGCCGCCCGACTCCATCATGCGGATCCGGCGTTCCTCCACTTCGGCATGGGCCAGCGGGACGTTTGACCGTGCCGTCGAATGCGAGACGGTCGACGATCGCGGCGCAGAGACGGCGATCGGTGGCAGGTTCGAGAGGGTGGGATCTGGCCTGGCCCGGTGGCTCCCATCCGGCCGGGGTTTGATCCGCCAAGAGTCTGAGGCACCGTGGCGCGGTCGCACGCCACCACTGCTGAGCCGGGTGCTGCGGACATTGCCGACCGGTGCTGAAGGAACCGCACGTATTCGCCGCGGCCCGTAGCGGTGGGCCGGGCATACCTCACTCTGCTGGAACGGCGCGGCTCGAAGCTGGTCACTGTGTCGGCTGCGTGGGGGTCTTACGGGTCTCCTCCTCGCCCAGGGCCTGGGCGACGGCCTCGCGTACGCGGGCGTCCTCACGCTCCTTCCCGCGCTTCCGGTTGCGGCGGATGAGGACGACGGTCGCGGCGACGGCGGCCAGCAGCGCGACAAGGATCACCAGCAGGGTCCACGGGACCGCCCAGCCGTGGGTCGTGGTCTCGACCGGGTCCAGGGGCGTGATCGAGCCCGACGCGTCGGTGAGCAGGGGGGTGAGGTGGACGGTGGCCGTCAGGGCGACCGTGGGGGCCACGCCGTGCACCGGTACCCTCACCTTCCAGCTCTCCCCGGGGAGCAACTCCGGCGGCGCCGTGATGTGGCCCGCCTCCGCCCGGAGCCATCCGAACGGACTCTCCACCGACACCGACTGCCGCGCCGAGAGCAGGGCGTTGCCGGCGTTTCGGATCGTGTAGGTGACGGTGGCCTCGCCCGTGCCGAAGGGGTTGGACGTGCCCGCGTAGTCGACCTGGAGGTCCTCGATCGCGAGCTTCGGGTCGAGTTTCCCGCTGACCCGCAGTTTGACGCGGATGCCCAGGCGGCGGTCGACGTTGATGCCGCGTGTGTCGTCGGACTGGGTGAGGGAGGTCAGAATGCCGCCCACGTAGTCGCCGGGGGTGGCGTTGTCCGGGACCGTGAGGGTGAAGGGGATCTCAGCGGTCCTGCCGGGCTTGATGACGACACTGTCCCGTTCGGAGTGCACCCAGGCGCCGACCGCCACGGACTTCTTGTCCTTGGTGACCAGGTCGAGTTCGCCCGTGTCGGTGGTGTAGCCGTCGGCGGCGTACAGCGCGAGCCGCAGCGGGGTCTTGCTGCGGTTGGCGACGACCATGGCGTCCTCGACCTTGCCGCCGGGGTTCACGGTGTAGCTGTAGCTGGAGCGGTCGTCGCCGTATCCGTTCGCGGCTGTGCGCACCGTCCAGGTGACGTCGCCGTCGGCGGCCGAGGCGGGGCGGGCCTGGAGGCCGACCAGGGTGAGGGCCGCGAGCAGGACCAGGGCGGCGGTGCGGGTGAGGGCGGTGACGAGGCCGGTCTCGCGGCGTGTCGTGGACGGGTGCATGTCGGGGTTCTCCTGGCAGGGGGCGGGGCAGGCACCGTCGGGTGCCTGCCCCGCCGTCAAACGGTTCCGGTCAGCTGCTCAGCGCAGTGATCGTGAGAGTGGCGCGGTATCCGCCCTTGTCGACACTGTCCGGGATCTTCAGATCCAGGTCGGCGCCGAGCTTGGCGTTGCCCCGCGGGTGGCCCTGCTCGGCGGAGCTGAGGCCACGCGAGACGGCCAGGCCCTGGCCGTGGTCGTCGTAGCCGGACGCCACCGGGTCACCGGCCGCGGCACCGGCGCCGCCGTCCAGGACGTACGGCGTCCAGCCGAGGTAGGAGCCGGAGAACGTCTTGTCGGCGTCGCGGAAGTCGCTCACGTTGGCCGCGATCGACCACGGGGCGAGCGAGCGGCGGCTGTCGGAGACGAGGATCGGGTTGATCTTGCCGCCCGCGACGAAGTGGTCGCCGTTCTCCTCCTTGGCGGTACCGAGGTCGACCAGGCCGTTGTAACCGTCGATCGTCCAGCCGAACTCACCCGGAGCAGGGTTGGGGACGTCGACCTGCAGGTCCTGCTTGTCGCCGTGGAACGGGTGCACCGTGACGTCGTCGACGTGCGAACCGACCGGCTGGTCGGGGCCGTTGGCGGCGCTGCGGATGTTCTCGACCACGAGCTTGTCGTTGCGCACCTGGACCTTGACGTAGGTGCGGACGTGCTCCTGGTTCTGGACCGAGTTGTACCAGTAGTTGTCCGGGTTGAGCGGGTCGGCGCCGTTGCCCGCGCCGCTGGTCCCGCTGCTGTCCGGCTTGGTGATGTCGTAGTACTTGGAGCCCGAGGCGGAGTTGGCCGTCACGTAGAGGACGCCACCGGGACCCGGGTACACGTCGGCGGCACCCGGCTTCTCGGCCGGGTTCTCCTTCTCGCCGTTCTTGATCAGGTAGCTGCGGGAGTAGCTGTGGTCGTGGCCCTGCAGGACCAGGTCCACGCCGAGCTTGGAAAACGTTGTCGGGAAATCCGTACGACGCAGTTTGTTGTCGCCGTCCTTGGCGTGCGCGGCCGGCGAGTAGATGGCGTGGTGGTAGACGAGGACCTTCCACTTGGCCTCGTCGCCGTGCTTGTTGATGACGTCGGTGACGAAGTTGACGTGCGCCGCGTCACCGCCGCCGCTGGCGGAGTTGTAGCTGTTGCTGTTCAGGTCGATGAACAGCACGTCCTTGTAGATGTACCAGTAGTCACCGCCGGACTTGGTCCCCGCCGGGTTCCCGTTGTCGTAGTACGGGGCCGAGCGGTCGGTGTTCGGGGTGGTGAAGTGCTGCTCGTAGGCCTTGCCGCCGACGTCGTGGTTGCCGATGGTGGCGGCCCACGGGTACTGGCGCAGCTGGTTGGGGGCCAGGAAGGCGTTCCACTGGGACTCGGTGTTGGCCGTCTCGACCTGGTCACCGCCCGACACCAGGATCTCGGCGTTCGGGTTGGCCTTCAGCGAGACGTCGACGGTGTCCTGCCAGCCGGCCTGGTCCTTGGCCAGGTCGCCGGAGGAGCCGATCTGCGGGTCGCCGTAGAACAGGAAGTCGTAGTCGCCTTCGAAGTCCTGCGTCTTGAAGGAGTAGGTGGCGGACCAGTTGCCCTCGCTGCCCACGCGGTAGGAGTACTGGGTGTGCTCCTTCAGGCCAGTGATCGTGGCGTGGCGGTTGTAGCCGCCGCTGCTCGCGATGTTCGCCGCGCCCATGGCGTCGAAGGTGGCCGCGTCCGCGGGGAACTCGTCGTTCGCCACCTGCGCGGTCGGCGCGACCTGGATGACCTGCGCCGTGTCGGTGGAGGAGTACCAGGTCACGGTGCGCTGTGACTCGTTGGCACCCACGCCGAGTATCACGCCGCTGAGCGTCGCGGACTCGGCAGCGCCGGCCGGGATGGCCATGCCGCTGCCCAGGACGACGGTCAGCCCCAGGAACGCCGCAGTGGCCCCGGTGGCCATGTGGCGCCGCACAGGCCTACGGGCCTGCGGGGAAGTGCTCGATCTCATGAGTCTCGTTCTCTGTTCCGTTGTGCACGCGTGAACGTGCATGAAGTGGAGATCTGCACGCTCATGCCGCCAAGTGATGATCCGGTGAATGCGAAACCGCCAGATGGTGGAAGACTGTCCAAGGTATGTAAAGGTCGGGAAATCTCAGATTCCAGCCACGCGTTGCACGAACCACAGCAGTCCCATGACACAAACCCCGGCGGACAGCAGGCCCGTGGCGCGCAGACCGGCCCGTGGCGAGTGCCGACGCAGCGCCAGCAGCAGCGGGAACGCCACGGCGATGACGGCCAACTGCACGACCTCGATACCGACGTTGAACACGAGCAGCGACCACAGCAGCGTCCAGGACCACGCCGCCTCGATCCCCAGGGCGCCCGCGAAGCCCAGACCGTGTACGAGGCCGAAACAGAACACCACCGCCAGGCGGGACCAGCCGGCGCGGTCGAGCCCCGGACGACCGCGCTCCTCCCGCGCCGCCAGGTCCATGGCCTTGCCCCCGTAACGGCCCAGTCGCCACAGGTACCAGCCGGCGGCCACGGCGATCGACAGCGCGATGACCGGTTCGACGACGTGTGAGGGCACCTCGACGACACCGAGCGCGGCCAGCATGAAGGTCACTGAGTGCGCCACGGTGAAGCTCGTCGCGGCCAGCACGACCTCCCGCGGACGGCGTGAACCGGCTATCAGCGCCAGCAGGAAAAGGAGATGGTCGATCCCCGTCAGCAGATGCTCGGCACCCAGGCGGAAGAACTCCCAGAAGCGCTCGTACCAGGACTGCGCCAGGGAGAACGACGCATGTGCGGCGTCCAGCGCCGCGCTGCCCGAGCGGCCGTCGACGTCGTACGTGACGATGGTCTTGACGCCCTTGACGTAGCCCTCCGCGTCGGGGAACAGGCCGCTGCGCAGCACCTCGTCGCCGCCCTTCCCGGGACAGGACCAGTCGAGTCGCAGGCCGGTGTACGGCACGCCTTCGCGTCGCTTCATCGTGAAGCGGCCTGCCTGCGACGGTGTGCAGGGCCCGCCCCCGGCCGTGACCGGGAAGCGCTCGGCGACGTACGCGACGGCGGACCGGGCATGCGCGTTCAGCGCCGCGGCCTGGGCACGGGCGTCGCCGGACTCGAAGGCCGAGGTGCCGTCACGGAAGAGGGCGTCGTCGTGCTCGACGTCGGCGGCGGACACGACGTAGAGGTCGTACTCGAGTTCCAGAGTGGTTTGCAGCAAGCCGCCGTCGGATCGGGAGACGTGGGCGTACACGGTCGAGGAAAAGCCGTGTGCCGAGGCGGGTTGCTGCCAGACAGCCAGGACGGCGATCAGCGCGGCGACGATTCCGGTAAGGGGGCGGCGGAGGTGGTGTGACATGTGGCTCCTTCACGTTGCCACCGCAGCGTGCGCGCTTTCGCTGAACCCGAACCGGAGCATCGAAGAACCCTTGGCAAACAAGTGTGCGGACGCCGTCGCTCGAGTGGATCCGGCAGGATCGGCAGATGAGGATGAGGGCGCACCACTCACCACCCGGAGAACGATCATCTTGCGCTCCTCGCTTCGGTCCGTCGCCGCGTTGGCCACGGCTGCCGCCCTCGCCCTGCCGCTCGCCGCATGCGGCTCCGGTGACGACTGGTCACGACCGCACCCCCGCCCCTCCGCCGTGGGCGCCGCGGGACCTGGTTTCGTCGACCCGGCCGACCCGCCCGCCCCTGAGGCGACCGCGACTCCGCGACCTGGCTCGTGGTCCGGCCTCCATCCCTCCGAGGGCTACCGTGTCGTCCTGGTCACCTCGGGGGACGACCGTCCGACCCGGACCCTCGTGGCCGCAGTCCAGCGGTGGGCGGAAGACGAGGACGCCGACCTGCGCACGGTGACCGCCGCGCACCCGGCCGACGCCGTCCCGCGCATCGCCGAGGCCCTGGACATGAAACCCGACCTCGTCGTCAGCGCGGGCAACGACCTCATCGACGCCCTCGCCACAGTGACCCCCCACCACCTTTCGCAGCAGTTCCTCGTGGTGGGCGCGGAGCTGGCCGAGCCGACCGAGAACGTCACCGCCGTCGACTGGTCCGGCGCCTCGTTCCGCGGCGAGGGCCTCGGCATGTCCTCGACGTACGACCCCGCCTCCTTCACCCCCGCCCGCTGTGCAGCGGCGGTCCGCGCCGGGGTCGCCTCCATACTCACCGGTGTCACAGGCATCGTCCTCCAACTCCACGGAAACTAGTGCTGGATTCCTCTTTCGCCGGGTATGTCCTTGCAGTGGGGTGGTTCGGGTACTCGGGGGCGAGTGCCGGACGGTGGTGTCACGGGCACGGCCGAGCCGTGCCGAGAACGAGGAACAGGAGAGCCCGCCGAGGGCCTCCCCGCTGACGGCCCACCGCTTCACCAGAGTCTCAACTTGGGGAGGCCGTGACAGTGGTTGCGCTCCACCACGATCCGTTGGACGCCGATGTCGTTCACGGCGTCCGGGTCCTCGTTCCCGACCCGCATCTGGCTCGTGGTCAGCCCCGGACCCGGGCCCGCCACGTCAGTACACGGTGGGACCCGTGATGTATCTGCCGTGCTTTTCGTACGGCCAGGCATTGGAAAGGCAGCCATTCAGCCCCTTGATCTGCTGCATCATCACCGGTGCGAGCTGCCCGGGGCCGGGGCAGCCCATGTGCGTGCGGATGCCGATCTCGTGACCGACTTCATGGTTGATGATCAGGTGGCGGTATTCCGCCGGAGTGCCGTCGAACTGCGGCGAGCCCAGCGTCCAACGACGCAGGTTCACGACGACGCCTTCGGACGTTTCACAGTTGAGTTCGCCGCGGGTGTCGAGACCTTGTGCCAGGCAGAGCCGGTCAGCGGTGGCAGGGGTAGCGATCTTGATCACGAAGTCGGCCTCGGACGAGACAAGTTGGAACGAACCACGGCCGTGGGCGGCCCAGCTTCGCTCGTGGGCGAGGATGGTCTGAATCTCCGCGGCGGCATCCTCAGCGGATATGTCTATGCCGTCCTCGACCTGCACGCGGTAGCGGCGCAGGGGGCCCGAGCCCACCGGAGTACCGGATGCCTGTGCAGTGGTGAAAGTGCCGGGGCCGGCGACAGGCACCTCAGTCGTCGGTTCAGGCCGAGGGCTCCTGGTCGGCTGTGACGGCACGGGTGAGGGGCGGGGGGAGTGCGTGCCCCCTTGGGACGGGGACGCGGTCACATCCGGTGCCGAGGGCACCTGAACGCCTGTGGCTGCCGTCTCGGCGCTGTACCGCATGGCCAGGGCGCCTCCTCCGACGATCGCGCTCATCACGACCGTGGTGAGAACCATCCGGACCCACACGGAGCGGCGAGGGGCTTTGCGGCGCCTCTTTCCACGCCCACCCCGCTGCGCGTCAGACTTACCCACAGCGACCCCCGCCGGCAGGAAGGCCTTCGCTCAGGCCCTGCCCACAGTCCGGGGACGCCGCAACGGTCTCGCCGGCCGCTCGCGAAGCGAACACCCTGGCGACGGCAAGAGTGTCTGCCGATTGTCTCTGTGATCTGGCCATCAGAAATGTCACTGCCTTTTCCGAGGGATGAAGTACGAACGCTGCTTCAGACACGCACACCTCGGCAGCGGAAGATCACGCCCACCTCTGCTGACGTGGCTCCCGTGGGGCTCCCGCTTGACGACAAGCACGGCCATGGGGACAGGCACTGCACGACAGGGGCCGCCATGCGCGTGCCCTGGCGTGCCAACCTCTCGAAAACCGGTCGCGGGTGCTGTCGGCGCGCGGGCGATCCCCGGGGTGGGCAGCCGTTACCGGTTGTGACGGCTGGTCGTCCGCCCCCCGGCCGGGCTGCGACCGGCCGGGGCTGTCTCATGGACAGGTGTCGGAGCAGGCGGGCGGCGCGATGGCAGTACGGTCCTGCACGTCTCTCATGTTGCTTCGGCGGCGGTCCGGGGAGAGCTAGGGGAAGACGGCCTTGTCGAGGATGGACATGAGCTCGGTGTGAGCTTCCGAGGTGAGCTCACCCACACAGGCCGTCCCGGTGAGGACCGCGTCGGGGTGCCGGGCGCCCACTGACCGCTGCACCTTGTACATCTTCGTTCCGGACAGGGAGCGGCAGGAGGGGGAGACTTCGACGACCACCGGCGCGGCGTGGCCCTTCGCCTTGACTGCTGCCGCGGGGTCGTCCTCGATCTGGAAGGCTACGAGGGCTCCGAGGCCGCTGCCGGACAGGGGCAGGCAGGCTGAGTCGGTCCAGTCGTCGGTCCGGAGGTCGGGACAGGTCTTCTCCGGCGTGCTGAGTGGCTCGGTGGAGATGAAGCGCACCGAGGAGGCCCGCTCGCGCTGTGAGGGGACAGTGAGCTGGTTCCAGTGCGGCGGAACGGGCAACTGCAGGCCGAAGAGGTTCTGCAGGCTCGTCGGCCCCGGTGAGGAGGCCGGTGTGGACGCCGGGCCCGCCATTTCGGGTGTCCGGTCGGGAGCCAGTTGAGGTGGCAGGAACACGGCCGTCAGCAGTGCCAGTGGCACTGCGGTCGCCGCGACGCGCCGCCGTCGGGTACGGCGGAACCGGTTGCGTACCGCTGTCATCCGGTCGGGCGGTGCCGGAAGATCCACTGGTCGATCCAGCAGTGCTGCTCGCAGTATTTCGACCTCCGGCCCGGGCTCGTCCTTGCCGGTGCTCACGTGATCACCTCCTCAGCGCGACGGGATTCGGCAGAGTGCCACGCAGCGTACGCAGGGCCTTGGCCGCCTGGCTCCTGACGGTTCCGGCGGAGCAGTTCAGCAGCGCCGCGGTCTCCTCCACGCTGCGGTCCTCCAGGTAGCGCAGCACCACCACGGCCCGCTGCCTGGCCGGCAGACGCCTGAGCGCCTCCCGCACCGTGCGTTCGAGGTCCACTTCTCCGTAGCGGTCCCCCGGCACCGCGAACTCGGGCAGCGACGCGTGCGGTACCTCGCCCCGCCAGCGCCGCCGCCACCAGGAGGCGTGCACGTTGATCATCACCCGCCGCACATATGCCTCGGGGTGCTCGTCGCGGATGCGCCGCCACTTCGGCCAGCTGCGGGCCAGGGCGGCCTGCAGCAGATCCTCGGCGAGGTGCCGGTCGCCGGTGAGCAGCCAGGCCGAGCGAAGCAGCCGCGGTCCGCACTGGGCCACAAACTCCTCGAACTCCGTCCAACCGCTTCCCATGCCGTCCTCGTACCGTCTGTTGATGTGCGCCGGGTGCTCTCACGCACACTGAACCGTTTGGCGCGCTGAAGACGTTGCCCGCCGTGGCGCACCTCACAGCGTTCCGGACGCTCGGCGTCCACTTTGAAAGTCTCCACGATGGCTCCACCGGGGTCGGTGGGGTCAGGGACCGCCTCCACCATCGGTGAGGTCCCTGCGACATCGGTCCACAGCGCGCACCTGGCAGGCCCCGTCGACCGACCGGGACCTCGTCCTCCGGTCTCGCGACTCCCCCTCTGCGCGGTGGGCTGCGAAAAGTTTCCTGGAGGCCCGTCGTAGTCACCGCATCGGGCCGCGCGGGCAGCCGTCCGGGCAGTGGGCGGCGTATCCGGGCTTGTGCGTAGCGGGTCACGAGGCTGCCCGCAACGCGTCCACGGGTTCCATGCGGGCAGCGCGCAGTGAGGGGTAGAGACCCGCGAGGAGGCCGACCAGAGCTCCGGCCACCGGCGCACCGAAGGCCAGGCGCAGGTCCAGCACGGGGGTCCATTCCTTGACCCCGGCGACGCAGACCACCGCGACGATGCCGAGGGCCGCGCCGATGACTCCACCGAGGAGGCCGATCATGGTCGACTCCGCGAGGAACTGACCCGCCACCTGGCGTCGGGATGCGCCTAGGGCACGCCGTAGTCCGATCTCGCCCGTCCGCTCCATCACCGTGACGAGGGTGACGTTGGCGATGCCGATGGCGCCGACGATGAGGGAGACGAGTCCAAGCACCAAGAACAGTCCGTTGACGTCGCCCTGGACGCCCTTTCTGGCTTTGGACAGGTCCGGCGGGGCGACCACGGTGAGAGCGTCCTCGTTCCCGGGAGACAGGGCGATCGGCGCCTGCCGGGCGACCTGCTGGGCCGCACCGAGCGAGGTGTTGACCAGCACCTTGGTGACACTCATTAGGTCCATCCGGTCCGCGGCGGTGGTCGGCGGCAGGATCACCGCCGCGGACAGCCGGTGCTCGCGCTGGAAGCCGCCGAGCACGCCGATCACGGTGAAGGACTGGCCGCGGAAGAAGACGGCGGGAGCGTGCCGGACGTCGTCGACGCCGAGCAGCCGGGCCGCCTGGTCCCCCAGGACCGCCACCCGGTCGTGGCGGGCGATGTCACCGACGTCGTAGAAGCGACCGCTGACCATCGTGCCGCGGACAGCCTCGGGCAGGTCAGGGCCGGCCGCCACGACCGCGAGGGTCTGTGACGTCAGCTCCCCCGGAGCGACCACGTCGTTGGCCCGCACCTGTACGTTCGCGGTGCCGCCCGAGTCGGCGAGCGCCGCGGCCGACACGACTCCGGCGAGCCGCTCGACCGCTTCGACGCCTGCCCAGTCCACCAGCGGGGGGCTGTCCGCGCCGGGCTGCTGGGGCGGCACCGTGACACTCACGGAGGTCGCGGTGAGGGCGTCGAACCGGCCGACAATCTGATTCGCCGCCGTCGATGCCACCCCGATCGTGATCACCAAAGTGGCGATACCGAGCACGGTGCCCAACGTCGTCAGCGCCGATCGCACAGGGCGGGCGAGTACTCCTGCCAGCGCTTCCGACCACAGGTCTCGAGGGTCGATCCACGGGCGCCCTGGCCGGTCGTGGCGGCGTGAGCGGCGGTGTTCGCCGCTGCGGCGTTCGGTGGCCCGTGCTCGGGGCGGCTGTCTCGGGTCCGAACCGGAGACCGGGGGTTCGGCCTTGAGCGGTCGCGCCCCCGAATCCCTGAGGGCACGGGTATGACGCCTCATGTGCTCTCCTGACCGAGTCGGCCGTCACGTATCCGTACCCGCCGGGTCGCGCGGCGGCTGACGGAGTCGTCGTGGGTGATGACCAGCAGCGTCATGCCCTGCGACTGCAGTTCGTCGAAGAGCGCCAGAACCGACTCGGTGTTCTCGCTGTCGAGGTTGCCGGTCGGCTCGTCGCACAGCAGCAGGGCCGGATCGCCCATCAGGGCACGGGCGATGGCCGCCCGCTGTCGCTCGCCGCCGGACAGCCGGCCGGGCAGGAAGCCGAAACGGTGCCCGAGACCGACCCGTGCCAGGGCCTCCCGGGCACGCTCGGCCCGGGTACCGCGTCCGCGGCCCGGCCGGGGAGCCCGATAGGCCTCGGCCAGCATGACGTTCTCCTCCACGGTCCGGTACGGCAGCAGGTGGAAGGACTGGAAGACGAATCCGATGCGGCTTCCGCGCAGAGCGGCGCGTTCCAGGTCGCCCAGGACATTGGTCAGCACCCCGTCGAGCCAGAAGCTCCCCGACGTCGGCCGGTCCAGCAGGCCCAGGGTGTTCAGCAGCGTGGACTTCCCCGACCCCGACGGGCCGACGATCGAGAGGTGCTCCCCTCGGCGGACCGTCAGGTCCACGTCCTGCAGCGCGCGCACCGGCGGTTCGGCGTCGAAGGTCCGGCAGACCGCACGGAGCTCGATGACCGTGTCAGCGTCCGGGGGCTCTCCGAGCGTGGCCGCCGTAGTACGTTGCTTCACTGTCCGACCACCACCTGGTCACCCACGTCCAGCGAACCGCTGTCGGGGGTCACCTCGACGAGCCCTGCGGCGGCGATTCCCACGCTGACGGGCACGGTGACGGTCGTACCGTTCCGCTGCACCTGTACGCGGGCCTTCCCGTCGGTGGACGTGCGGACCGCCGCCAGGGGCACCACGAGGACCGATTCTCTGGAGGCGCGCACCTCGATGGTCACCTTCGCGGCCCCGCCCGATTGGTTCCGCAGCGGACCGGGATCGGGTACGGAGATCTCCAAGGGCACGGGTGCCGACGGGTCGGCCGGGCCCGATCCGGCCGCGGCCTCTCCCTCCTCGCCGGACTCCTCGTCCGTGCCGGCCCCTTGGCCGTCTCCCGACGCGGCACCGGCCTTGTCGCTGCCCCGATCACCGGCCTGACCGGCGCCCGCACCGCCGATCCGTGACACGACACCGCGGACCTCGCGGCCGTCCGCCGTCTCGACTCGCGCCGTCATCCCCTCGCGCAGTGCGGCGCCGTCCGCTCCGGGCACCGTGGCCTGCACCACCACGTCGGAGGACGTCACGGTGACCACCTCGCCGTCCAGGGAGCCGCCGAGTCCCACCTTTACCTTGTCGACACGCACCGGAAGGTCGGGCAGGAAGACCACCTCACCCGCCGGGACCTTGGTGCCGTAGGTGGCCTCGAACGCGTTCAGCGCTGCATTCGCCTGGTCCAACTGCCGTTGCGCGGAACGCAGCCGGAGATCCGCGGCCTCACCCGACTGCGGTGTGGTCACCGTGCCGCCGTCCGTGCCGTCGCCCCCGACCGACCGCACCTCAAGCAGGGCCAGCTGGGCGGAAGACACCGCCGCCTCCAGTTCGGCGCGCTGCTGCCGATCGGCGACGCCGGGGTTCTGCGGCGCGTATCCCTTGCTCTCGTACCAGCGGCCGACCGCTGCCGCGGTGCCCTCGCGGAAGTTGCCACTGACTGCACCGGGGTCGTGGCCGAGCCTGCGCAACGCGCCCTGCAACTGCCGGACGTCCTCGCCCGAACTGCCCGGGCCGAGCGTGCGGTACATCGGTACCGGGCCTCGCAGCACGAACACCGGACGGCCGCTGACCTGCATCAGGACACTGCCCTCGGTCAGGGTTTCTCCCTCGGTCGGCAGCTTGGTGACCCGTTGCGCGATCTCGTCGTCCCCGGAGGAGCCCACGGGACCTGACAGCGAGATGCCCTGCGGTGCCCCGAACTCCACCGTCCCCTGGGCCACCACGGTCGCGGTCAGCTTCTGCCGCGCCACCGCGACCGTCACCGAACCGGCCTTCGGCGGCTGGTGCGCGGCTGCGGCGTCGGCGGGCGACTGCATCTGCGTACCGGTGATCCAGCCGCCCACCCCCACTACGGCCACCACGCCGACGATGATCACGACCTGCCTGCTGCGGCCCGCCGGCCCCCTACGGACGCGGCTCATCCGCCGACTCCGACGAAGGGGTGCTTGGCCAGCTTCGGGAAGTACGCGGCCCGGAACTCCTTGCCGCACTCCAGATCCGCCAGGGCGACGTTGATCTCCTGAGCGAGCTTGGCCCTCGCGGTCTCCTTGTTCAGCTTGTCCACATTCTCGCCTTGGCCGTTGACCGCGAACTTCACCATGTCACCGATGGAGGTCGGCTGCGTGGTGGTGACAGTGATCCCCTCATCGCGGAGGCAGGACGCGAAGTCCTGGGCCAGCGACACCAACTGCGGGTCTCCGTCGAGAGCCTGCTGCGCCGCTCGGTCCGCGGCCCTGGCGGCGTCCGCTTCACGGGCGCGTTCGGCCTCGGACTTCTCCGGACCGTAGGCCCTCAACTCCGCGTCCTTGCGGCAGCCCGGCAGCTCCGTCTTCTTTCCGTCCACCAACACCAGCTCACCAAATGCCTTCTCGTAAGCCCGCTGCTGAGCCGGGGAAAGCGAGTCCCGATACTCCTGGTCGGGACTTGTTTCGTACTTCTCCGTGTACGCCCGCGAGCCGATGGCGTTGACGTCGTTCGGATAGACGACCCGGGCGTACGTGACGCCGTACCCGTACTTCGCGCGGTACTCCTTCGCCAGCTCGTAGTCCTGCCCGTCGAACGGGAACCGCTCTGCTTCGGCGCTCTCCACGCGCGGTGTGTAGGTGAAGCCCTTCTCCCGCATACAGGCAGCAAGGGCGTTCTGATAGAGGTATTGCTTCTTGGTCTCCTCGTCGGCGTCCTGAGGAACCGCCAGTTCACCGTTCGCGGCGGTTGTCGGGGCCGACGCCGAGCCTGCCGAGGCAGCCGAACCGGGTGAGGTCTTGCCACTCTGGGAGCACCCGGTAAGCACCAGCACACAGGTCGCGGCCGAGGCGGCAACCGGCAAGGCAGCGCGCATCTTGAAGAGAGGAGTCACGTCGTTCCATCGTGTCGAGCGGACATGGCCGAGCGGGCGAAAACGTCCCGTCGAATTCCTCAACCCGGTTGGCCCCCACTCAGAGCAGAGCCTCCGAGGCGAAAGTGACACACGTCACGGTTCAAGTTCGGCGTAAGTTGCTCAGGCGCCACGGACGCAGGGGGTTCACCAGTCAACGAACAGCGGCCCGCCGCCCGCACCGCCGGGGACTGGTCAGGCCTACGCCCGATGACGAGGTAACCCATCCTGCGCGGGCACATCCGCGGTCGCTTACTCACACTCGGGCTGCCGTCGCTCCGTACTTCGCGGGCTTCCTCCCGGTGCCGGCGGCTTCGGCATGTCCGGCTCGAAATCCATGGCACGGTGGAAGCACGGGCAGTTGAAGGCGTGCATGACCATTGCCGGCCAGGCGATCGTCGAACCACCCAAGAAAATGGGGACGAAGAGCGCGCGCTCACCCGCTACGTTTGTACGGCCGGCTGGGACAGGGAGACTCGTCTTCCGACCGACGGGCAGGGAGGTCCGAGAGCACCCTCAGCGAGGGAGTGACGGAGGGTCCATCGGCTCAGAGGTAGTCGATGTGTACGTCGGGGGCCAGGCGACTGACCAGGGCCGCGACGCGGTGGCGCTTCGTCTCGGCAGTCACGGTGGACGGATAGGGAACGGTCACCCTCAGACGGTTGGGTTCCTCGGGAACCAGTCCGTGCTGTGGGCGTGGCAGAGGTCTCCCCTCCTTCACCCGGACCTCGATCTCACAGTCGAGGCCCTGTGAGTTGTCAGCGGGGGAGACAGCGGCCACGTCACGCCACGGGACGACCTGCGTGGTGGCCGGCGCGGTGCGCTCAGCCCGGCTGTGGACGCTGATGCCCTCCGCATCGAAGGTCACGGTGAGCACATGGGGGAACATGGTTTTGCCGACGCAGAAGGCCAGACCCATGATCGAGGCTATGCCCAGGATGTACGTGCCGACGTTGTCGGGGTACGTTCCGCGCCCCCAGATCATGTACGCCACTGCGCCGCAGCAGACGGCCAGAGACAGCCATCCCCCGCCGGCAGCGACCATGCGGCGTCGGCTCCGGGTGAACTCCATGTGGGTGACGGTGTCCTGGGGCGTGTTCCGCCTGGAACCGTCTCCGCCGGCCGGTCTCGTGGTCGCCGCGGCGCCCCCGGTCGCGGCCTCCTCGTCCGACAGGGTTTCCGGGGCAAAGCGCCGTACGGCCTCCAGTGCGACGCGCGCCGTCTCCCGCGGGGCGGATCCCGGCAGCCTGCGCCGAGTGCCGTCCGGGTCGAGGGCCTCGATGCGCTGCCACAAATTCACGTCGGCGATCGGCCCGAACACGGGATCACCGGTCGCGCCGCGCGGCAGGGGCGCATCGTCGAACATTCCCAGCTTCAGCACGGCGAACGGCCGCTCGCCTACGACGACATCGACGGCGGCGACGTCCTCCCAGGGAACGAGGTCCCACTTCGTACCGAGCCAGGTACCTATCCGCGTCGTCACGCCGTCGGTGTCCAGCCGGACGCTACTGCGGCTCCGCATCAAAACGCTCAGGATGCCCAGCACGCAGGGGACCGCGGGCAACGCAAGAGCCCATGCCCACGCCGCTCCTGCGCTCAGGAGGTAGGCGGACGCCCCGCCCGTCACGACGCACAGGAAGACCAACGGCACCACGGCGGCGACGCGCGCCGTCCATGGCGTGCGGAAGGTGACCGCCCGCAGACCGGGGGCCATGGTGGGCCGGGTGGCCGCCGGTCGCCGCGCAGTGACAGCCGTGGCCGCGTCCGGATCGACGGCCGTGACGAAGGTCTGCACCGAACCGTTCGCGACCGCGGGCGCACCGGTGACCGTGTCCCGGCCCGCCCCGTCGGTCGCCGGAGCCAACGCGAGGAGCAGTTGTTCCGCCGTCGGCCTGGTCCGTGGGTCCTTCGCCAAGCATTGGGCGACCAGTGGACGCAGGGGGTCCGGCAGCGCGGACAGGTCCGGATCGTCGTGTACGGCCCGGTACATCAGCGACATGTGGCCGCCCTCGCCAAAAGCCCGGCCACCGGCGGCGTGCACCAGCACCGCGCCCAACGCGAAGACATCGCACGCGGGCCCGACGAGACCGCTCCCGATCTGCTCGGGGGCGAGGAACCCCGGCGTACCGACGACCATGCTGGTGTTCGTCAGCCGGGTCTCGTCCAGGGCTCGCGCGATGCCGAAATCGAGAACCCGTGGTCCGTCGTCGGTCATGATGATGTTGGACGGCTTCAGGTCGCGGTGGACCAGGTCGCAGCTGTGGATGGCCACCAGCGCCTCCGCCAGCGCGGCTCCCAGCTCACCCAGCTCGGCGTGGTCCATCGGCCCGTCCTCGACGATCACCGCGTCCAAGGGCTTGCCTGGGATGAAGGCTGTCACCATCCACGGCGGGTCCCCGTCCGGGTCGGCGTCGACGACCTGTGCCGTATGGAACCCGCCTACGCGCCGCGCAGCCTCGACCTCGCTGCGGAACCGTGAGCGGAAGCCGACGTCGGCCGCGAGTTCGGGCCGCGCCATCTTGACCGCGACCAGACGCCCGCCCGGAGAACGACCTTGGTAGACCTTCCCCATGCCTCCCTCGCCAAGCCTGCCTGTCAGCCGGTAGCCGCCGACGTGTGTGGGATCGCCCGGACCGAGCGCCTGCATGTTGCCCCCCGCGCGACCAGTCAGCCGCTGCCTCAAAATGCCGGTGTGGTACCTGAGTTGAACCACGCGACATCAAACTGTAGGCGCCCGGGGCAGGCGGCGGAAGGCCGGTGATCGGAGGGCGTCGGGCCACTGAGGACCTTCGTCTGGATCATCAGGCGGACCACAGGAAGCTGCCGATGACGTGCTCCTCGACCCGCGAGGGAACCCTGGCGGTCAATCCGCCTCGAGACCGGCCCAGCGCCTGGTCAGGCATCGGAGGTGGCGGAGCCCTTTGGTCCGTCCTGAGCCGGTTCCCCTCCTGCGGCTCCGGCGGCGTGCTGGTGGGCACGTTCGTGGTGGCGTCCACCGACACGGTCCACACCACCGCGCCCACGGCGTCATCTTTGGCCTGCACGGCTCCAGCAGCTTCACAAAGGGACCCGGGAGCGAAGCGTTCGTAGGCGGTCTGCCACGGACCATGACCCGAGCGGGGAGCCGCACAGGCGGCGGGAAAGCAGTCCGTCGTCTGTCGCCCGGATGGTGCACGGTCTGGCGACAACCGCCAGCGTCGCCGCTGCAGAGGACCTCGTCACTGCGGTCTTCGGAGAGCGCCGTGCGGCCTGCCAAGTGCGGCCGGCATCGACCACCCCGCCCCGCGTGAGCCAGGCGTGGCCGCAGGTTAGGTCAAAAATCCGCCTGAGAGCACGCGAGGGGTTGGGATACAGACTCTGCTGGAGCCAGCAGATGTGCACGCCGGCGGCTCCGATGCCGAAGCCGTAGGTGGGCCCGCGCGGCGGCGCCCGAGCTATTCCCCGTCAAGTGGTGTCACACCGTCCTTTCCTCAGGTGCGGGCAGGGCGTCGAAAACGGTCTCGACTCGACGTGCCAGGTCAAGGAGTTTCCTGTCACTGCCATGTGCGCCGTCGATCTCGATCCCTATGGGCAGGCCATGTCCGGTCAGACCAATCGGGATACTGATGCCAGGCAGGCCTGCTCCACTCGTGGGAACGGTGTTCTTCGCAAGGAACAGGTCACTGACCTCTTCGCCCGCGACCTTGAACCTCGACCGGTGCTCGATCAGCGGTGCGGGGGTGGGCGTCGTCGGGAAGATCAGGGCATCGAACCCGTGCGTGAATACCCTACCGAGCCGACGCTGAAGTTCCGGGCGGTCGACGGAAAGTATTGCCTCGTAGGTCTTCTGCGAAATATAGCCCTGTCCGCTCGGCTGAACGAGATGGCTCCACACCTCTTTGAGCTCGGGCTTGAGCTCGTTGTAGATTTCCTCGAAGGAAACCGGGAAGTTGTGCTGCCGGAGGAATTCCGTCACAGATTCCCTCGCCTCACGGAAGAAGAGGTTCCACGTCAACCGGTCCGCCAGTGGCGAAAAATCCTCACCGAGGTCAATCTCGACGACCTCGGCACCAGCGTCCTGCAGACGCAGGAGCGCATTCTCAAAATGCGCTTCGGTCTCAGGGTCGATCAACTCCATGTACTGCCGGGGAGCATGAGCGAACCTCGCCCCCTGCAGATCGGAACGACCAGAACGGGGAGCGGCGGCATCCTTCGTGACGACCTGGTCGATCAGCGCGCAGTCTTCGACGCTGCGCGCCAGGACGCCTGTCGTGTCAAGCGTGTGCGAAATCGGCGCGACGCCACCCCTCGGCCACCGTCCCGTGGTCGGTTTGAAGCCCACCACGCCACACAGTGATGCGGGGACCCTGATGGAGCCGACGGTGTCGCCGCCCAACGCCGCAGGCACGATACGAGCCGCGACAGATGCGCCCGAGCCACTCGAAGACCCGCCCGGCACGTGCTCGTGTCCGTAGGGGTTCTTCACCTGTCCGTAGAAGCTGTTGCTTCCGGTCAGCCCGAAAGACATTTCAACGAGATTGACCTTGCCGAGGACAATACCGCCTGCATCTTTGATCGAGCCGACAACCTGGGAGTCTTCGGTCGGCACGAAACTTCGCAGAGCCTCGACTCCAAGCGTTGTGCGAAGGCCACGCGTCGCGTAGCTGTCCTTCACGCCGATCGGGACGCCAAGGAGGGGCACTCTGAAGCCCGCCGCGCGCGCTTTGTCCGCGTCCCTGGCCGCAGTCAGCACGGCGGATTCGTCTATCGTGATGAAAGAATTCAGATCCGAATTCTCCCGCGCGCGTCGCAGGAGTGCGGCCGAGTACGACTCGGACGTGATGTCGCCGTCCCGAATTGCGGCGGCCGCGGCAGCAATCCCGAGTTCGGCCAGGTCGTTTTCTTCCGATGCCGGCACTGCGCCGACGGAGACCTCTTTGTCCTGCATGATTGCCTCTCTTGGATCCGAAATAGGCCGTCGGCAAGTGACCAGCACACCGGTCCCGCGAGCTCTACGACCCTTGTCTGCCGGAGGCCCTCAAGGCGCGATCGCCACAGCACTCCGGGCCGCAGGCTCGGGACAGGTGCTACCGACGCTCCCCGCCCGCGGAAAGGGCTGCAGCAGATCGCACGCACCTCCCACAAAGTAAAGCGATCACTGTACCTCGTGAAACGTAACATGCCTCTTGCTGGAAGTAAAGCGATCGCTATACTTGCGGCATGGCAGCGACTGATTTGACGGCCGGTACCCCTCGACGAGGCGGGCGTGGGGCGCGGGAGCGCATCCTGCGCGCCGCCGTCGAGTTGTTCGCCCGCGACGGCATACACGTCACCGGTATCGCGAAGCTGACCGAGGTGGCGCAGGTGTCGACTCGCACGTTCTACCAGCACTTCCCGAGCAAAGAGGCATTGGTCAGCGCCTACCTGGAGCGTCTCGAGACGGACCCGGAAGGGCCCGTGCACGGCGAGACCGTTCTGCAGCGCACCGACCTCAGCGCGCGCGAGCGTCTCCTGGCCCTGTTCGCCGGCTCGCCGCCACCAGGGGTCGTACGCGGCTGTCCACTGCACAACGTCGCCGTCGAAGCTGCCGGGACGATGCCCGAAGCCACAGCACTGGTCGAGCAGCACAAGAGAGAGTTCACCGAGCGCCTGATCAAAACCACCGCCGAAGCAGGCGCACGCGAGCCCGAGACCCTCGGACGGCGGCTCGCCGTGCTGTTCGAGGGCGCCAACGCCCTGTCCACCTCACTCAATGACACGCTTCCGTATCGGGACGCCCGGGAACTGGCCACCATGTTGATCGACCAGGCGACGGGAACCACTGACGGCGACAACGCAGGCTCGGAAGCAGCCCCTCCGTCGCAGCGCTAACGGCACCAGTGACAGGGCTTCCTCGCTCTGAAGCCAGTACATACATACGTCGGCTGGCTGTACCGGTGCGGAGTGAGCGAGCCGGGTGCCCTGAACCGCACAGCCGCACACGTGGGTTCGTGCCCCGAACTCACGTCCCGGGCGGACCGTCGGCGTAGACCCGGCGGGGCTCACGAGTGGACTTGAACTCCCGCTCGTGTTCGACGTGTTCGGCGCTCCGCTCGATGCGTCGGGAGCGGGCGAGAGCGCGCCGGCCAGGGCATCGCGATCAGCCCCAAAGACTGGCCGCGATGCCTCTCACGATCCCGTTGCCGGTGCTGGGGCCACCGTTGCAGGTAGCCAGGTGCAGTACCGCTAGTGCCGTGCAGACCATGCCCTCCGCTGTGGCTGGCATTGCGCCGGTGCGCGCGTTGCCGGTGGTGATACGGCCGGTGACGCGGGCCAGGGACAGCCAGCCAATAGCCACGCCGACAAGATCCACCCCCACAGGCCAGGCCGGCATCCCTCCGCCCGTCGCCGATGGCTCCACCCTCTGCCTGGCAGGACACCACGTCGGACCTTGAGGCCGGGCAAATGTCCAAGGGTAGGATCCGTGGGTGCTCGTTGACTCCCCCTTCACCTTGCCCCATCATGTTCGGCCCATACGCCTCAGCACCCGGCGAGGCGACTTCGCCGCGTTGCAGGCCACTCCGGTGGATGGTCCCCGTGGGACCGCTCTGCTGCTGCCCGGCTATACGGGCAGCAAGGACGAGTTCATCCCTCTCTTGTCATACCTCCTCGACGCCGGCTACCGCGCGGTTGCAGTCGACGCCCGCGGGCAGGACGAGACGGTCGGCTCCGACGACGAGGAGACGTATCAGCAGGAGGCCCTGGCCGCGGACGTGCTGGCCCAGGCCGAGGCTCTCGGCGCGCCGGTGCATTTGTTGGGACACTCGATGGGGGGCCACGTCGCTCGGGCGGCGGTGCTTGCGGACCCACACCCCTTCCTGTCCCTGACGCTGCTGTCCTCGGGTCCGGCCCAGGTCGGCGAGGAGCGGCAACTCCAGCTGAAGCTGCTCCTGGGGGCACTCGACACCATGACGATGGCGCAAGTATGGGAGGCAATGCAGAAGCTCCGGCCCGTGAACGCGTCCCCAACCGAGGCGGAGCGCCTTCGCCTGCGCTGGCTGCGTACCCACCCCTCGCACCTGCGCGTGGTGGGACGGCAACTGCTGTCCGAACCCGACCGGACGGCGGAGCTCGCGCTCCTCACCGCGCTGCCCAAGCACGTCCTGTACGGCGACCAGGACGACACCTGGGCGACGGGGCTGCTGCAGGACATGGCCACGCGACTGGACGCCCGTCGGACGGTGCTGACGGGAGTAGGGCATTCGCCGAATCTGCAGAAGCCCGCCGAGACCGCCAGCGCGTTGATCGACTTCTGGGCCCATCTTCCGGGCGCCTGAGTCACGGCCCCGCAGCGTACCTACCTGTGATCACCGCTTACGCGGGCGTCCTGCCAACCCGGTCTTGACACCCTCGCGGTGGGCTGAAATTGCAGGCCGGGATCACGGTAGACAACCATGGCCGCATGGCCCGTCGGCACTCGCCTCACAGGTTCTGAGCGGCCGTGCCGGCTATCGCTCCCACTCCGCCATGCTGTCGAGTCAATCAACATGGCGAGTCGTTCGACGCTCGCCGCGCGCAGCGGACTCCCGGACTGGCGCCGGTCCGAATGGGCAGTGGCACCGAAGAGAGCGCTTGTCCCCCGCACCGCAGCCGGGAGCAACAGGTGAGTTGCGAGAGCCGCCTGCGCGTCTTGACGCGCTGCGATTCGCCAGGCGGGTCCTGGAGCAGCAGGCAGGCCGGCAGTTTGCGACTCCGTGGCTGCATTTCTGGAGCGGTGCAGCCGGGCCGATGGTTTTGCGGACTGCGCGGAACCCGCGGCCTGCTCTTGTGCATTCACGGCGGGCGGGATTCCGTCGTGCAGCGACAAGGCAGGCATGCAGCGCCAACACCGCCATCCACCTCCGCCAACGGGCCACCGACCCGCCCCCGGAGGGGCCAGGCCAAGAAAGCCCAGGTGAAGACGGCAGCTGATGCGATGTACATCACCTCTCGCCTCGTCACCACGGTCACGCGAGGATGGTTTACGATTCAACCACCACGCCGCCAGGCGGGTGCCCCGATCAACCGTACGAGTGCCGTCATGGGCTTTTTCAGCCGTAACCGCACTCCGCCCCAGAGAACACGGAGACCACCCCAGTGCCCAGCCCCGTCAAGCTCGCCGTCGTCTACTACTCCTCCACCGGAACCGTCACCACGATCGCCGAAGAGATCGCGCAGGCCGCGGAGAAGGCCGGCGCCGAGGTCCGCCTCCTCAAGGCCGCCGAACTGGCCCCCCAGTCCGCTATCGAGTCCAACCCCGCCTGGGCCGCCAACGCGGCAGCCACCGCCGCCATCCCCACCGCATCGCCGGAGGACCTGGAGTGGGCGGACGCGGTGATCTTCGGCACGCCCACCCGCTTCGGCAACGTTGCCTCGCAGCTCAAGCAGTTCATCGACACGCTCGGCGGCCTGTGGGCCCAGGGCAAGCTGGCCGACAAGGTGTACAGCGGCTTCACCGCCACAGCAACCACCCACGGCGGCCAGGAGTCCACCCTCCTCGCGCTGTACAACTCCATCCACCACTTCGGCGGCATCCTCGTCTCCCCCGGATACACCGACGCCGTCAAGTTCGCCGACGGCAACCCCTACGGCACGTCGCACGTCGACGCGCAGGGCAACAACCCCGTCGGTGACACCACCCGCGCCGCTGCCCGCGTCCAGGCCGAACGCGTCGTCAAGATCGCTGCCGGCCTCAAGGCCGGACTGGCCGACGCCTGAAATCAGCTCCTCACCCGCGCGGCGCGCGGAAACGAGCCCCTCCGCTGCACATGGAGTGCAGCGGGGGGGCTAGGCCGTGGTGCGGGGGCTCAAACCGCCTCGACCGACAGGCAAATGCCCACGCGCGGTGGCACACC
>NZ_JBFBJT010000031.1:0-57622 GCF_040686175.1 Streptomyces sp. NPDC086077
GCATCTGGCGCTGGGTGCCCTCGCCGGGGTCGAAGAGGATGCCCTCGCCGTCCCAGCGCAGCAGGTAGCCGTTGTGGTTGCGGTGCCGGGTCGGGACCTGGCTGGCGGTGCCGAGGACCACCAATTCACGGACGGACACGACGACTTACCCGGGCGGCCATTCCAGTCCGCGCCCGCCCAGGACGTGGGCGTGCGCGTGCCAGACGGTCTGGCCGGCGCCGGTGCCCGTGTTGAAGACGATGCGGTAGCTCTCCAGCTTCTCGTCGTCGGCGACCGCCTGCGTCTCGCGCAGGACGTCGGCGGCGATCGCCGGTTCGGCGGCGGCGAGGGCCGCCGCGTCCCGGTGGTGCACCTTGGGGATCACCAGGACATGGGTGGGCGCCTGTGGGTTTATGTCCCGGAACGCGACGGTCGTCCCGGTCTCCCGCACGATCGTCGCCGGGATCTGACCCGCGACGATCTTGCAGAACAAGCAGTCGTCCTGCGGCTCCCCTGCCATGGTCCCTCCGGAGGTCGAGCGGTGGATCGTGTGGGGCATCGTATCGTCGCCGGGTGCGCCCGCCGTGTGGCCGGTCGCGCCCACGCGGCGGAGCCGCCCATCGACACGGCCCCGCGCCCCTTACGTGGGCAAGCTCGGCGGAGTCTTCGCGGGACGTGACTCCAACTCCTCCAGAGCCAGTCTTATGGCCTCGTCGAGCTGTACGTCCCGTTCCGCCGCGTAGTCCTGCGGACGCTGCACGACCTCCACGTCCGGGTCCACGCCGTGGTTCTCGACGCCCCACTCGTAGCCCTCCAGCCAGAAGGCGTACTTCGGCTGGGTGATCAGCGTGCCGTCCACCAGCCGGTAGCGGCTGTCGATGCCGATCACGCCGCCCCACGTCCGCACCCCGACGACCGGGCCGAGCCCGAGCGCCTTGATCGCCGCGTTGACGATGTCGCCGTCCGACCCGGAGAACTCGTTGGCGACGGCGACGACAGGCCCCCGCGGCGCGTCCTGCGGGTAGCTGTAGGGCCGCATGCCGCGCGGCACCGCCCAGCCGACGATCCGCCGGGCCAGCTTCTCCACCACCAGCTGGGAGGTGTGCCCGCCCCGGTTCTCCCGGACGTCCACGACGAGCCCCTCGCGGCCCACCTCCACCCGCAGGTCGCGGTGGATCTGCGCCCAGCCCGGCGCCTGCATGTCCGGCACGTGGAGATAGCCCAGCCGGCCGCCGGACCGCTCGTGCACGTACGCCCGCCGGTCCGCGACCCACGCGTGGTAGCGCAGCGGCTCCTCGTCGGCGATCGGTACGACGACGGCGTGCCGTACCTCGCCCCCGCCGGACGGCGAGATGGTCAGCTCGACCGCCTTGTCCGCCGTACCGACGAGCAGCGGCCCCGGACCGGTCACCGGATCCACCGCGCGTCCGGCCACCGCGACGATCGCATCCCCGGCGCGCACCGCGACGCCGGGGGCGGCCAGCGGGGAGCGGGCCTCCGGATCGGAGGTCTCCGAGGGCAGGATGCGGTCGATGCGCCAGCTGCCGTCCGCGTGCCGGGAGATGTCCGCGCCGAGCAGGCCCTGCCGGGCGCCGTCGCCGTGTCCGCCACGCGGGACGACGTAGGCGTGCGAGGTGCCCAGTTCGCCCTGCACCTCCCACAGCAGGTCCACCAGGTCGTCGTGGGTGGCGACCCGGTCCAGCACGGGCCGGTAGCGGTCGAGGACGCCGTCCCAGTCGACGCCGCTCATGTCCGGCCGCCAGAAGTGGTCACGCATGATGCGGCCGGTCTCTTCGTACATCTGCCGCCACTCGGCCGCCGGTTCGACGGTCTGGCGGACGCGGGTGAGGTCGACGGTGACGTTGGTGTCGTCGTCGCCGGAGGCGCGCCGGTCGCTCGGTACGACCTTCAGCCGGCCGTCGGTCCACAGCAGCACCCGCTTGCCGTCGCCGCTGACCGCGAAGTGGTCGGCGTCGGCCGCGAGGTGCTCCAGGCGCTGCTGGGCGAGGTCGTAGCGCTCCAGCTCGGTCTTGGGGTCGGGATCGTCCGGAGTGGCCCGGGCGGAGCCGAGGACGCCCTGCACGGGGTGCCGCAGCCACAGCACGCCGTCCTTCGCGGCGCGCAGGTTGGAGTAGCGTCCGGCCTCGACCGGGAAGGGCACGATCCGGTCGGCGAGGCCTTCGAGGTCGATCCGCGTCGTCGGCGTGCCCTCGCTGTCGGGGGTCTCGTCCTTGTCCGGCGTCTCGAAGGGACGGCCGTGCCGCTGCGGGCCGAACGGGGAGGGCGTGGTGGCGGACAGCGTGATCAGGTGCGGCCGGTCGCCGACCACGAACGCCAGGTCGAAGACGTGCTCGTCGTAGACCGGGTCGAAGGCGCGGCTGGACAGGAAAGCGAGGTGCTTGCCGTCGGTGGTGAAAGCCGGGGCGTAGTCCTGGAAGCGCAGCGGGGTCGCCTCGGTGACCGACAGGTCGGTGGTGTTGGCGAGCTTCAGCTGGCACAGCGGGCGCGGGCCGGGGTGGGACCAGGCGAGCCACGCCGAGTCGGGCGAGAAGACCAGGCCGCGTACGTCGCCGTTCTCGCTGCGGTCGACCTCGCGCACCTCGCCGGTCTCCCGCTCGACGAGCAGCAGCCGTCCGTCGTGCGAGGCGACGGCGGCCCGGCTGCCGTCGGGGGCCATGGCGAGCCCGAGGACCCGGCCGAGCCGGCCGCCGGCGAGCCGGCGCGGGATCGAGCCCGGCGCCAGCCCGGAGGCGGGTGCGAACTCCAGGGCGTCCTCGCCCTCGGCGTCCGTCACCCACACCACCCACTCCTCGCCCTCGGCGCGGAACGTGCGGGGCAGCCGGGCCCGGACGCCGGGTTCGACGGCCAGCGCGCGGGCGGGCCCGGAGCGGTGGGTCACCCAGTGCACGCCGCCGCGCACGGCGACCGCGCTGCCGCGTGCGGTGTGGTCGGGGGACGCCGAGCCGAACCAGCGGGAAGGGTTCACCGGGTAGGGCTGGCGGTCGGTGCGCTGCCCGCCGATCCGGATGTCGAGGCGGCGGGGCTCGGCGCCGTCGAGGTCGTCCAGCAGCCACAGCTCACCGGCGGAGGCGTACACGACGCGGGTGCCGTCGCCCGCCGCGTGCCGGGCGTAGAAGCCTCCCCCACTCTCGGCTTCGCTCGAGCGGGAGGTGCCCCCAAGGGGGGTGTGCCGGCGCAGGTCGGAGCCGTCGGCGAGGGAGGAGTACAGCGCGCCGGTGCCCTCGTGGTCGCAGAGGAAGGCGATCCGGTCGCCGGCCCAGACCGGGTACTCGATGTTCCCGTCGAGGTCCGCGTGCAGCCGTACGAACTCCCCGTCGCCCTCCGCGTCGATCCACAACTTGCCCGCCGTGCCGCCCCGGTAGCGCTTCCACGCGGCGGCCTCGCGGCCCATCGGCGCGGACAGCAGCACGGTGCGCGGGCCGTGGGCGACCTCGCCGACGGGGCCGTACGGCAGCCGCCGCGGCGGTCCGCCGTCGAGCGGGACGGCGTGCGCCCAGGTGCGGCGGAGGGTGGCCTGGCCGTGGGTGGTCAGGGCGAGGACCTGCCCGTCGGGGGTCCAGCCGCGCACCCGGGTCATCCAACTGCCCCAGTACGTCAGTCGCTTGGCGGGGCCGCCGTCGACGGGCGCGACATGCACCTCGGGGGCGCCGTCGCGGGTGGAGGTCCAGGCGACGGTGGTGCCGTCGGGTGAGATACGGGGCTGGGTCACCGGCACGTTGTCGGCGCTGACCCGCCAGGCGCGCCCCCCGTCGAGCGGCGCGAGCCAGACGTCGTCCTCGGCGGTGAAGGCCACCAACTCGCCCTGGACGTGCGGAAACCGGAGATACGCGGGCACTGCGGACTGGGTCACCAGGTCACCCTACGCAGGCACCCGGGTCCGCGCACAGGGGTTTGGATCACTTGCGTCGCCCGCTATTTGCCCTCGGGCCAGCATGTGGGGGCGCTTCGGCAGTAGACGGTCTTGGTGACGGTCACCGTCGTGGTGGGGCCGCCGCCCGGCGGGTTGCCGCCCACCGGCGGGGCGGAGGTGGCGTCGCAGTCACCCAGTCCGGTGACCCGGAACCACTCCTTGCCGTCGATCTTCGCGGTGAGGTCGCCGCGCACACAGGCGCCGCCGACCGCGCGGGTCACCTCGCCGGCGACGGTGATGTCCCTGCCGTCGGTGGTCCGCCCCTCGCAGTCGACGTCCGCGACGGCGCGGACGCTCGCCGACGGCGCCGACGCGCTCCGGTCCCCGAAGTCGGCCGTACACGTCAGCCACTGCACATCGGCCTCGCGCCGCTCCAGTTCCCGCGTCACCAGCTCGTCGGTCGTGTAGGCCACGGTCGCGGAACTCAGCGTCCCCGGCTCGCAGGCCACCAGCCCACCCGCACCGGCCACGACAACCACCACCGCACCGGCCGCCCGCCACCCACGAGGACGGCCACGAACCCACCGCAAAGCCCCCATGGCGGCAGCCTGCCACGCTCCCGCCCGCCCCGGAAGGGCACACCCGGCCACTCGGTGCCCGGCGCCGGCGTCGACGCAGGTGTCGTCAGACGTGCAGGAGTTGCCACTCCTGGAGTTCCACCAGGTTGCCTTCCGGGTCCTTGAGATGGGCCACGCGCAGGCGTGGGGTCATGGGGGCCGGGCCGTGGAGGAGGGTGGCGCCGCGGGACGCGACGCGGTCACAGTAGGTGTCGAGGTCGTCCACGCGCAGGACGACGAGGGAACGGTGGCCCGTGACGGTGTCGTTCACCTCGCCGAGCAGGCCGGCCATCGTCGCGCGGTCCTGGAGCGCGATGCCCGCCGAACCGGTCGTGGGGCTGAACTTCTCGTACGGCCCCTCGGTCGCGCCGGACTGCGGCTTCAGGCCAAGGACGTCGGCGTAGAAGCGGTAGCAGGTGGCGAAGTCGCTGACCAGAAGTCTGACCTGGGCTAGTTCCATGGTGTCCTCCCGCGTGGGGATCAGGACCAGCGTCCGGTACGGCCGAGCAGCAGGGCCGCCGCCGCGGTACCGGCCGTCGAGGTGCGCAACACGGACGGTCCGAGGCGGTAGGCAGGCGCCCCGGCCTCGGCGAACAGGGACAACTCCTCGGGGGACACGCCCCCTTCGGGGCCGACGACCAGCATGATCTCGCCCTCGGTGGGCAGTTCGGCCGCGGCCAGCGGCTCCTCACCGCCCTCGTGCAGTACGGCGGCGAAGTCGGCCTTCGCCAGCAGCGCGGCGACCTGCTTGCTCGTCGCCGCGTCCGCGACCTCGGGGAAACGCACGCGCCGGGACTGCTTACCGGCCTCGCGCGCGGTGGCCCGCCACTTGGCCAGGGCCTTGGCGCCGCGGTCGCCCTTCCACTGCGTGATGCAGCGGGACGCGGCCCACGGCACGATCGCGTCGACCCCGACCTCGGTCATGGTCTCCACGGCCAGCTCGCCCCGCTCCCCCTTGGGCAGTGCCTGGACGACCGTGACGCGCGGCTCCGCCGCCGGCTCCTCGGCCACCGAGTCCATGTGGACGATCAACCGGTCCTTGCCCTCGGTGTCCACGACCACGCACTCCGCCCAGCGCCCGGCCCCGTCGGTGAGGACCACGTCCTCACCGGCCCGCAGCCGCTTCACGGAGACCGCGTGCCGCCCTTCGGGCCCGTCCAGGACGTACCGCCCGCCGCCGCCCGCGTCGAAGTGGTCGACGACGAACACCGGCGCCGTCATCCGGCACCGCCCCGGCCGGACAGCGCCGACCCGGCCTCGGCCAGCTCGGCCGCCAGCACCTCCACCAGCTGCCCGGCGGGCAGCTCACGCGCCATCCGGTGCCCCTGGCCCGCCCACAGCGCCATGCCCTGCGCGTCGCCCGCCTTCCCGGCGGCCTTGCGGATCGGGGAGGTGAGGTGGTGGACCTCGGGATAGGCGGCGGGGGCGTACGGGCCGTGCTCGCGCAGGAAGCGGTTGACCAGGCCGCGGGCGGGGCGGCCGGAGAACGCGCGGGTGAGCGCCGTACGCACGAAGAGCGGGTTGGTCAGCGCCTGCTTGTGCACGGCGTTGGCGCCGGACTCGGCGGTGGCGAGGAACGCCGTGCCGAGTTGCGCCGCGCTCGCGCCGGCCGCCAGCACGGCGGCGATCTGGCTGCCGCGCATGATGCCGCCGGTGGCGATCAGGGGCAGGCCGACCGCCTCGCGGATCTGGCCCAGCAGGGAGAGCAGCCCGACGGCCGAGCCGTCGTTCTCGGGGATGTCCCGGTGGGTGCCCTGGTGGCCGCCTGCCTCGGCGCCCTGCACGATCACGCCGTCCGCGCCGGCCTGCTCGACGGCCCGGGCCTCGTCGGGGGTGGTGGCGGTGACGAGGGTGAACGTTCCGGCCCGGCGCAGGGCGTCGAGCACCTCACGGGAGGGGACGCCGAAGTGGAAGGAGACCACCGGCACCGGGTTGTCCAGCAGCACCGCGAGCTTGGCCTCGTAGCCGTCGTCCCGGCCGCTGTCGGGGTCGCCCAGCTCGGTCTCGTACCACGCGGCCTCGCCGGCCAGCTGGTGGGCGTAGACGTCGACGGCGGCGGGCTCGGCGTACTCGGACTGCGGCATGAACAGGTTCACGCCGAAGGGGCGGCCCGTCAGCCCCCGCAACTGCTTGATCTCCTGGTACATGCCGTCGGCCGTCTTGTAACCGGCCGCGAGGAATCCCAGCCCGCCTGCCTCGGACACGGCCGCGGCGAGCTGCGGAACGGAGACGCCGCCCGCCATGGGGGCCTGCACGATCGGAAGCGGGACGAGATCGGTCAGTGCGGAGGACATGACGGCATGTTGTCACGTCCTCCGAACAAGTCCGAATCGGGCCTGCCACCCGGCATAGGCCGGTGGCAACCCGCGGAGCCCGGAGTCCCCGGCGTCCGTCGAACGGGCCCGCCGACCGC
Organism: Streptomyces sp. NPDC086077; assembly: GCF_040686175.1. Classification (NCBI taxonomy): domain Bacteria; kingdom Bacillati; phylum Actinomycetota; class Actinomycetes; order Kitasatosporales; family Streptomycetaceae; genus Streptomyces; species Streptomyces sp. NPDC086077. Next base: position 6,881 of record NZ_JBFBJT010000031.1, read on the forward strand.
GAGAACGACCCTTGCCGCCCCGGCTGGCCGGGCCCGCCCGGGGCCCCCGGCCGGCCTCGGCAGCCGCGCCGCTCGCCCCGTCAGCGCCCGTTGAACGCGTCCTTCAACCGCGAGAACAACCCTTGCTGCCCCGGCTGGAACTGCCCCGTGGGCCGTTCCTCCCCGCGCAGCTTGGCCAGCTCGCGCAGCAGGCGCTCCTGCTCCACGTCCAGCTTGGTGGGGGTCTGGACCTCGACGTGGACGATGAGGTCGCCGCGTCCGCCGCCGCGCAGGTGGGTCACGCCCCGGCCGTGCAGCGGGATCGACTGGCCGGACTGGGTGCCCGGGCGGATGTCGACCTCCTCCATGCCGTCCAGGGTCTCCAGCGGCACCTTCGTGCCGAGGGACGCCGCCGTCATCGGGATCGTGACCGTGCAGTGCAGGTCGTCGCCGCGGCGCTGGAAGGTCTGGTGCGGCAGCTCGTGGATCTCGACGTAGAGGTCACCGGCGGGACCGCCACCGGGCCCGACCTCGCCCTCACCGGCGAGCTGGATGCGCGTGCCGTTGTCGACACCGGCCGGGATCTTGACCGTCAGGGTGCGGCGGGACCGCACCCGGCCGTCGCCCGCGCACTCCGGGCACGGGTTCGGGACCACGGTGCCGAAGCCCTGGCACTGCGGGCAGGGGCGCGAGGTCATGACCTGGCCCAGGAAGGACCGCGTGACCTGCGACACCTCACCACGGCCGCGGCACATGTCACACGTCTGCGCCGACGTACCCGGCGCCGCGCCCTCGCCGCTGCAGGTGGAGCAGACGATGGCCGTGTCGACCTGGATGTCCTTCGTCGTGCCGAAGGCCGCCTCGTCCAGCTCGACCTCGATACGGATCATCGCGTCCTGGCCGCGGCGGGTGCGCGAGCGCGGCCCGCGCTGCGACGCCGTACCGAAGAACGCGTCCATGATGTCCGAGAAGTTCCCGAAGCCACCCGCGCCGAAGCCGCCCGCGCCACCGGCGCCGCCGGCCTGCGACAGGGGGTCGCCGCCGAGGTCGTAGACCTGCTTCTTCTGCGGGTCCGAGAGCACCTCGTAAGCGGCGTTGATCTCCTTGAACCGCTCCTGGGTCTTCGGATCCGGGTTCACGTCCGGATGCAGCTCGCGTGCGAGCCGCCGGAAGGCCTTCTTGATCTCTTCCTGCGACGCGTCGCGGCGCACGCCGAGGACGGCGTAGTAGTCCGTGGCCACTTACGACTCCGCCAGGATCTGTCCGACGTACCGTGCCACTGCGCGTACCGCTCCCATCGTTCCCGGGTAATCCATGCGGGTCGGTCCGACCACGCCGAGCTTGGCAACCGCCTCGCCGCCCGAACCGTAGCCCACCGACACCACCGAGGTGGAGTTGAGTCCCTCATGGGCGTTCTCGTGCCCGATGCGCACGGTCATGCCCGAATCCTTCGCCTCGCCAAGCAACTTGAGGAGGACGACCTGCTCCTCCAACGCCTCCAGCACCGGCCGGATGGTGAGGGGGAAGTCATGTCCGAAGCGGGTGAGATTGGCCGTACCGCCGATCACCAGCCGCTCCTCCGTCTCCTCGACAAGCGTCTCCAGCAGGGTGGAGAGCACCACGTGGACCGTGCCACGGTCCTCCGCCTCGAAGGCCTCGGGCAGATCCTGCACCAGCTGGGGCACATCCGAGAAACGGCGGCCCGCGATCCGGCTGTTCAGCCGGGCCCGCAGATCGGCCAGCGACGCCTCTCCGAACGGGGCCGGGCAGTCGACCATCCGCTGCTCGACCCGCCCGGTGTCCGTGATCAGCACCAGCATCACGCGCGCGGGTGCCAGCGAGAGCAGCTCCACGTGCCGCACGGTGGAGCGGGTCAGCGACGGGTACTGCACGACCGCGACCTGCCGCGTGAGCTGCGCGAGCAGCCGCACGGTCCGGGTCACCACGTCGTCCAGGTCGACGGCCCCGTCGAGGAAGTTCTGGATCGCGCGCCGCTCCGGCGCGGTCAGCGGCTTGACCTCGGCCAGCTTGTCCACGAAGAGCCGGTAGCCCTTGTCGGTCGGGATGCGCCCGGCGCTGGTGTGCGGCTGGGCGATGAACCCCTCGTCCTCCAGCGCCGCCATGTCGTTGCGGACCGTCGCCGGGGAGACGCCGAGACCGTGCCGTTCGGTGAGCGCCTTGGAGCCGACCGGCTCCTCCGTGCCGACGTAGTCCTGGACGATCGCACGCAGTACCTGCAGCCGTCGTTCACTGAGCATCCGCGCGCACCTCCAGTACGTCGTCCCTGGGCGCTCCCCCTGGCACTCGACGCACGCGAGTGCCAGTCTTACCGGCCCAGTGTACGGCCGTCCGGTACGCCCCGGGCAAGGCCCGTCCTGCCAGGTCGTGCCGGACGGGGGGTACGGCAGGCCCTGCCGACCCTGTCGCCGTGCTCCCGATTCCGGACGTTCGCCCCCGGGCAGGCGCGAACACCGCGACAGGGCCTAGCGTCGCCGTATGAGCGTGACTTGGGAAGAGGTGGGCTGGGAGCGGCTCGCGAGCGGCGTCGGCCGGTGCCGGCTGCCCGGGTGGGACTGCACGGTGGGGCTGGTGACCGGCCGGGGCGCGGCGCTGCTGATCGACGCGGGGTCGAGCCTCGCCGAGGGGGCGGGGCTGCGGGCGCGGGCGGAGGCCCTGGCCGGGCATCGTGTGACCCATCTCGCGCTCACGCACCCTCACTTCGACCACGTCCTCGGCGCGGCGGCGTTCGCGGGCGCGGAGGTCTTCGGCGCGGTCGGCGCCGACACCGTGCTCGGCGGCCGGCGCGGCCGGGAGGAACTGCGCGCGGACGCCGTCCGCCACGGCCTCGACGCCGCGACCGCCCAGGAGGCGGCCGACACCCTGGTCGCGCCCCGCCACCTCGTCTGCGGCGAGTGGACTCTCGATCTGGGCCCCGGCCGCCAGGTCCTGCTGGCCAACGTGGGGCCGGCGCACACGCCGTACGACCTCGCCGTACTGGTCCCCGGGGAGCGCGCGGGCGAACCCGAGGTGGTCTTCTGCGGCGACCTCGTCGAGGAGTCCGGCGAGCCGCAGGCGGGCCCCGACGCCGTACCGTCCCACTGGCCCGCCGCCCTCGACCGGCTGCTCGGCCTCGGCGGTGAGGACGCGCTGTACGTGCCCGGTCACGGTGCGGTCGTGGACGCCGCGTTCGTGCGGCGCCAGCGCGACGCCCTGGCCGCGCGGTTCGGCGTGTCGCACGGATGACGTAAGGAGCTGTCCATATCGTCATGCGAATGCGCCAGTATTCTCCGGACCTGACACCGCCGTGGAAGAAGCCCCGACCCGTGCCCGAGGTCCCCGCGGAGCCCGGACTGGTGGTCGAGGAGCCGGGCACCGGTTTCTGCGGCGCGGTGATCCGCTGCGAGGCGGGCACGGTGACCCTGGAGGACCGCTTCGGCAAGCACCGGGTCTTCCCGCTGGAGCCCCGGGGGTTTCTGCTGGAGGGCCGCGTGGTGACGCTGGTGAGGCCCGCCGCGGGGCCGGAACGGCCCACCCGCACCGCCTCCGGCTCGGTCGCCGTCCCCGGCGCACGCGCGCGTGTGGCCCGCGCCGGCCGCATCTACGTCGAGGGCCGGCACGACGCCGAGCTCGTCGAGAAGGTCTGGGGCGACGACCTGCGCGTCGAGGGCGTGGTCGTGGAGTACCTGGAGGGCGTGGACGACCTGCCCGCGATCGTGCGGTCCTTCGCGCCGGGCCCGGACGCCCGGCTGGGCGTGCTGGTGGACCACCTGGTGCCGGGCACGAAGGAATGGCGCATCGCCGAGTCGGTGACGAGCGGGCACGCCCTGGTGGTGGGCCACCCGTACATCGACATCTGGGAGGCCGTGAAGCCGTCGGCGCTGGGGATCCCCGCGTGGCCGGCGGTGCCGCGGGGGCAGGACTGGAAGACGGGGGTGTGCCGGGCCCTGGGCTGGCCCTCGGAGAACACCGGGGCGGTGTGGCAGGCGATCCTGAAGCGGGTGGGGTCCTACAAGGACCTGGAGCCGGAGCTGCTGGGCCGCGTGGAAGAACTGATCGACTTCGTCACGGCCCCCGCGTAGAGCACCCCCCGAGCACCTAGCCCCGAGCCTCCAGGCTCCCGCACAGCGGACCCCCGGCCCCGAACTCGTCCAAGGTGCCCCGGCGGCGAACCCCCGGACTCCCGGGACCACGCACCACGCCCAGGCCCCGAACCCCAGACTTCCGGTCACCACCGACCACGCCCCGGCACCCGCGCCCCCGGACCTCCGTGCGCGGCGCCCCGGCACCCGAGCGCCCCGGCCCCTGGGCCGCGACAGCCGGGCAGCGCGCTCCCGGCGGCGGGCCCCTGCGCCGGGTCAGTCCACGAGGTCTCGTACCACGGCGTCCGCCAGCAGGCGCCCCCGCAGCGTCAGTACCGCGCGCCCCTGAGCGTACGGCGTCTCCTGGAGGAGGCCGTCCGCCAGGGCCCGCCGGGCGGCCGTGCGGCCCTGTTCCCGGAGCAGCGACAGCGGCACGCCCTCGCGCAACCGCAGCTCCAGCAGGACGCGCTCCACGCGACGGTCCTCGTCGGAGAGCAGCTCGCGGCCGGCACCCGGGGAGCGGCCCTCGGCCAGCGCGGCGGCGTAGGCGCCGGGGTGCTTCACGTTCCACCAGCGCACGCCCCCGGCGTGGCTGTGCGCGCCCGGGCCCGCGCCCCACCAGTCGGCACCCCGCCAGTACAGCTCGTTGTGCAGACAGCGGGCGGCGTCGGACGTGGCCCAGTTGGACACCTCGTACCACTCGAAACCGGCCGCGGACAGCCGCTCCTCCGCGATCAGGTACCGGTCGGCGTGCACGTCGTCGTCCGTCATCGGCACCTCGCCCCGCCGGATCCGGCGGGCAAGCTGCGTGCCCTCCTCGACGATCAGCGCGTACGCGCTGATGTGATCCGGCCCCGCGCCGAGCGCCGCGTCCAGCGAGGCCCGCCAGTCGTCGTCGGACTCCCCGGGGGTGCCGTAGATCAGGTCCAGGTTCACATGCTCGAACCCGGCGGCCCGGGCCTCCGCGACGCACGCCTCGGGCCGGCCGGGGGTGTGCGTGCGGTCGAGGACCTTCAGCACGTGCTGCTTCGCGCTCTGCATCCCGAAGGACACCCGGTTGTAGCCGCCCTCCCGCAGGGCCGCGAGATACGCCGGGTCGACCGACTCCGGATTCGCCTCTGTCGTGACCTCGGCGTCCGCCGCCAGCCCGAACTCCTCCCGGATCGCCCCCAGCATCCGGACGAGATCGTCCGCGGCCAGCAGCGTCGGCGTACCGCCCCCGACGAAGACCGTCCGGACCTCGCGGGGGTCGTCGCCGAGCACCTTGCGGGCCAGCCGGACCTCGTCGATCAGCGTGTCGGCGTAGTTGTCGCGCGAGGCGAGCACGCCGCCCGTGCCGCGCAGCTCTGTGGCGGTGTACGTGTTGAAGTCGCAGTAGCCGCAGCGGGTGGCGCAGTACGGGACGTGCAGGTAGAACCCGAGGGGTCGGTCCGCCGCCCCGGCGAGCGCGGCCGGGGGCAGCGCGCCGTCGTGCGGGACGGGCTCGCCGTCGGGAAGTGCGGAAGGCATGTCCCCCATTGTCCCGTACGCCGGGCGTCACTCCGCCTGCAGCACCAGCAACGCCAGATCGTCCTCCGGCGGCCGTCCGCCGAACTCGTGCACCAGGTGCCGGATCCTTTCAGCGATCAGCTCCGCGTTCATCCCCGCGCACCCCGCCAGCGCCGCCGCCAGCCCGTCCCCGTCGTCGAACTGGCGCGAGCCGCTGCGACGCTCGGTCACCCCGTCCGTGACGCACAGCAGGGTGTCACCGGGCCGCAGCTCGAAGCTCTCGCTGATGTACGTCTCGTCCTCCACGACCCCGAGCAGGGTCTGCGGCCGCGCCGCCGTTCGAACGTCGCCGCCGGGCCGCAGGAGCAGCGGCAGCGGGTGTCCGGCGGAGGCCACGGTGCAACGGACGCCGCCGTCGAAGGGGGCGAGTTCGCCGTAGAGCAGCGAGAGGAAGCGGGTCTGCGGGCCCTCGCCGGGGCCTGCGGGGCCGACCAGGGCGCGGGCGGCCGCGTCGGCGGCCTCCGTGGCGTCGTCGAGGAGGAGCTGATTGAGGCGGTCGAGGACGTCGGCGACGCGGTAGCCCTCGCGGGCGAGCAGCCGCAGCCAGGGGCGGGCCAGCCCGATCACGACGGCCGCCTCGGGCCCCTTGCCCTGCACGTCCCCGATGGCGAAGCACCAGCGCCCGTCGCCGGCCGGGAAGAGGTCGTAGAAGTCGCCGCTGGGCCCGCCCTTGTCGCAAGGCTCGTACACCAGGGCGCTGCGCACGCCGGGGATCTGCGCGACCGCGCCGGGCAGCAGGCCGCGCTGGAGCACGGCGCTGATGGTGGCCTGCCGGGCGTACTGCCGGGCCGCCCCGATGGCCAGCGCCACCCGTCGGCTCAGGTCCTCGACGAGCCCGGTGATCTCGTCCGGGAACCCGGGGACGCCGGCCCGCCCGATGACCAGCGTCCCGAGCGGCCGTCCTCCGGCGACGAGCGGGTAGGCGAGGGCGACGCCGGTCCCCGCGTCGGCGACCAGCCCCTCGGGAACGACGGACGCGCCGTCTCCTCGCCCCTCCCCGGGCCAGGAATCCGCACCCCAGGAATCCGCACCCCACGCGTCCGACGGCCACGGGTACGGCGTCGGTCCGGACGGCGTCGGACCCTCCCCGCCGCGCGGTGGCTCCTTCTCCAGACAGCGGCGGAGTTCCTCGATCCGCTCCTCGCTGGCGTGCCACACCCGCGCCAGGCGCGTTCCGCCCGCCCCGCCACCCATGGCCTCGTCCGCCAGCCAGACCGCGCACCAGTCGGCGAGGCGGGGCACGATCAGCTGGCCGGTGAGCGCGGCGACCAGGTCCTCGTCCAGCTGCCCGGCGAGCAGGTCGGAGGCCTCGGCGAGGAAGGACAGCGCGCCCCGCCCGAGCCAGTCCCGGTCCCGCTCGGCCCGCTGCGGCGCGGGCGCGAGCAGCTCGGCGCCGGAGAAGCCCGTGTCCTCCGGGTCGTGCCCCTCCGCGTCCGGGCACACCTCGGCGGACATCCGCGCCCACACCGACTTGGCGCCCCGCCGGTACGTCACGCCCCAGGACTCGGAGAGCGCGGCGACCAGCCGCAGCCCGCGCCCGTACTCCGGTGTCTCGTACGCGGCTGCGCCGTCCCCGTCGCGGGGCGGCCGTGAGGGATGGTGGTCGCAGACCTCGACGACGACGGCACCGGTGTCCGGTTCCAGCCGGCAGACGAGCTCGACATCGGTACCGGCGTGCACGACGGCGTTCGTCACCAGCTCGCTGAGGACGATCATGGCGTCATGGGCGAGCCGGTCGGTGAGCCCCTCGGCGCCGGGCAGTCCGAGGGCACTCCACTCCTGGAACGCCGTGCGCAGCAGTCCCCGCGCGGTACCCGGCGCGAGAGGGCTTCCGCCGAGAGCGGCGCGCACCTGCGCGCCGGGGCGCACGGCGGCAAGGGACCCGGACTCCCTCTGCGCCGGAACGGCCCCCATCTACGGCTGCCCGAGCGGCTCGGACCAATACGCCTCGATCACGTCCGACAGGGTGACAGACAGGTCCCGCCCATCACCGCGGAGTTACCGAAGTGGCCAATTTCGACCAGAAAACGCCAGCCGTGCGTACACGGGAGGCGTAAACCAACCCGGGGACGCGGACCTGTGTCCAAAAACAGCACGACCGCGTACGCGCGACCGGCCCTCGGAACGGCCGACCGCGCGTGCGCCCCCTCAGCGTCCCCCTACGCCTCGCGCGTCCCCTCGTACATCTCCTCCAGCAGATGCTGGTACTCGCGCTCCACCACGGGCCGCTTCAGCTTCAGGCTCGGCGTGATCTCCCCGTGCTCCACGTCCAGGTCCCGGGGCAGCAGCCGGAACTTCTTGATCGTCTGCCAGCGCTGCAGCCCGGCGTTGAGCTGCTGCACATACCCCTCGACCATCGCCAGGGTCGCCGGCGCGGCGACCACCTCGGCGTACGGCTTGCCCTCCAGCCCGTTCTCCTGGGCCCACTGCATGATCGACGCCTCGTCGAGCGCGATCAGCGCGGTGCAGAAGTTCCGGTCGGCGCCGTGCACCAGGATGTTGGAGACGTACGGGCACACCGACTTGAACGCGCCCTCGACCTCGCTCGGCGCCACGTACTTCCCGGCCGAGGTCTTGAACAGGTCCTTCTTGCGGTCGGTGATCCGCAGATACCCGTCGGGCGACAGCTCGCCGATGTCCCCGGTGTGGAACCAGCCGTCCGGCTCCAGCACCTCGGCGGTCTTCTCGGGCAGCCCGTGGTATCCCTCCATGATCCCGGGCCCGCGCAGCAGGATCTCGCCGTCCTCGGCGATCCGCACCTCGGTCCCGGGCAGCGGCTTGCCGACCGTGCCGGTCCGGTACGCCTCACCCGGGTTCACGAAGGACGCGGCCGACGACTCGGTCAGGCCGTACCCCTCCAGGATGTGGATGCCGGCGCCGGCGAAGAAGTAGCCGATCTCGGGCGCCAGCGCCACCGACCCGGACACGCACGCCCGCAGTTGCCCACCGAAGGCGTCCCGCAGCTTGGAGTAGACGAGCGCGTCGGCCACCTTGTGCTTCGACGTCAGCGCGAAGGGCGCCGACGCGGTCCCGGTGCGCCGGAAGTTGTCCTGCGTGACCTTCGCGTACTCGCGCGCGACACCCGCCGCCCACTGGAAGATCTTGTACTTGGCGGCGCCACCGGCCCGGGCCTTCGCGGCGACACCGTTGTAGACCTTCTCGAAGATCCGCGGCACGGCCGCCATGTACGTCGGCCGCACCACCGGCAGGTTCTCGATGATCTTGTCGACCCGCCCGTCGACGGCGGTGATGTGCCCCACCTCGATGTGCCCGGAGGTCAGCACCTTGCCGAAGACGTGCGCGAGCGGCAGCCAGAGGTACTGCACGTCGTCCGGCCCGAGCAGCCCGGTCGAGGCGATCGCCTTCGCCATGTACGACCAGTTGTCGTGCGGGAGCCGGACACCCTTGGGCCGGCCGGTCGTACCGGAGGTGTAGATCAGGGTGGCCAGCTGGTCCTTGGTGATCGCGCCGACCCGCTCCTTGACCAGGCTGGGCTCCTTCTGCAACCGGGCCGCGCCCAGCACCTCCAGCTCGGCCAGACTGAGCACCCCGTCGCCGGTCTCCACGCCCTGCGCGTCGATGACGACGACATGCGTGAGCTCGGGCAGCTCGGCGCGCCTCTCCTGCGCCTTGGCCAGCTGCTCGGCGTTCTCCGCGACGAGCACCCGGCTGCCGGAGTCCGCGAGGATGTACGCCGACTCCTCGGCGTTGGTCTGCGGATAGATCGTGGTGGTGGCCGCGCCCGCGCACATGATGCCGAAGTCGGCGAGGATCCACTCGATCCGGGTGGCCGAGGCCAGCGCGACCCGCTGCTCCGGCTCGACACCCAGCTCGATCAGTCCGGCGGCGATCGCGTACACCCGCTCGGCGGCCTGCCCCCAGCTCAGCGACTTCCAGTCGTCCGGCCCCTGCCCCGAGGCCGGCGGGACCGGATAGCGGTAGGCCTCGGCGTCCGGGGTGGCCGAAACGCGCTCCAGGAAGAGGCCCGCTACGGACGGCGGACGGTTCTCGATCAAGGTCTGTGTGTCGCTCACGACATCCTCCGGGGCCCGCGACGGTGCGGCTGGCTCAGGGCGTCTTGCGCCTTCAATGCGGCAGTTTTCACTCGCGAGCCGTTGTTTAACTCGCGAGTAACTATCGAGCAGGGATCAGGGTAGATGCCTATCGGCCACTGCGTAAGTGTCCGCGCTTCGTCACTTCCTCCAGAAGGACGGCCGTACGCACGCGACAGGGGCCCGCCGTAACCTACGGCAGGCCCCTGTTTGCGTGATGTGCGAGGCAGTCCCTCGTTGACGCCGGCTACTTCTTGCTCTTGCCCGACGCCGCGCTGTCATCGCTCGACAGCACCGCGATGAAGGCCTCCTGCGGAACCTCCACGGAACCGACCATCTTCATCCGCTTCTTGCCTTCCTTCTGCTTCTCCAGCAGCTTCCGCTTACGGGAGATGTCACCGCCGTAGCACTTGGCGAGGACGTCCTTGCGGATGGCGCGGATGGTCTCGCGGGCGATCACCCGGGAACCGACGGCGGCCTGGATGGGCACCTCGAAGGCCTGCCGCGGGATCAGTTCGCGCAGCTTGGCGACGAGCCGCACCCCGTAGGCGTACGCGGCGTCCTTGTGGGTGATCGCCGAGAAGGCGTCGACCTTGTCGCCGTGCAGCAGGATGTCGACCTTGACCAGGCTGGAGGTCTGCTCGCCGGTGGGCTCGTAGTCGAGGGAGGCGTAGCCGCGGGTCTTGGACTTCAGCTGGTCGAAGAAGTCGAAGACGATCTCCGCGAGGGGCAGTGTGTAGCGGATCTCGACGCGGTCCTCGGAGAGGTAGTCCATGCCGAGCAGAGTGCCGCGCCGGGTCTGGCACAGCTCCATGATCGAGCCGATGAACTCGGTCGGCGCCAGGATGGTGGCCCGGACCACCGGCTCGTAGACCTCGCTGATCTTGCCTTCGGGGAACTCGCTCGGGTTGGTCACGATGTGTTCGGTGCGGTCCTCCATCACCACGCGGTAGACCACGTTCGGCGCGGTGGCGATGAGGTCGAGGCCGAACTCGCGCTCCAGGCGCTCACGGATCACATCGAGGTGCAGCAGGCCGAGGAAGCCGACGCGGAAACCGAAGCCGAGCGCCGCGGAGGTCTCCGGCTCGTACACCAGCGCGGCGTCGTTGAGCTGGAGCTTGTCGAGGGCCTCGCGCAGCTCGGGGTAGTCGGAGCCGTCCAGCGGATACAGGCCGGAGAAGACCATCGGCTTGGGGTCCTTGTACCCGCCGAGGGCCTCGGTCGCACCCTTCGCCTGGCTGGTGACGGTGTCACCGACCTTGGACTGGCGGACGTCCTTCACCCCGGTGATGAGGTAGCCCACCTCGCCGACGCCGAGGCCGTCGGCGCCCAGCATCTCGGGCGAGTTGGTGCCGATCTCCAGCAGCTCGTGGGTCGCGCCCGTGGACATCATCCGGATGCGCTCGCGCTTGTTGAGCTGGCCGTCGATGACCCGGACGTAGGTGACGACGCCCCGGTAGGAGTCGTAGACCGAGTCGAAGATCATGGCACGCGCGGGGGCGTCCTTGACGCCGACCGGCGGCGGGACCTCCCGGACCACCCTGTCGAGCAGCGCGTCGACGCCGAGCCCGGTCTTGGCGGAGACCCGCAGCACGTCGTCGGGCTCGCACCCGACCAGGTTCGCCAGCTCCTCGGCGAACTTCTCCGGCTGCGCGGCCGGAAGGTCGATCTTGTTCAGCACGGGGATGATGGTGAGGTCGTTCTCCATCGCCAGGTACAGGTTGGCGAGGGTCTGGGCCTCGATGCCCTGGGCGGCGTCCACGAGGAGGACGGTCCCCTCGCAGGCGGCGAGCGACCGCGAGACCTCGTAGGTGAAGTCGACGTGCCCCGGGGTGTCGATCATGTTGAGGATGTGCGTGCTGCCCGGGTCCTGGGTGGGGGCCCAGGGCAGGCGCACGGCCTGGGACTTGATCGTGATGCCGCGCTCGCGCTCGATGTCCATCCGGTCGAGGTACTGAGCACGCATCTGCCGCTGCTCGACCACACCGGTCAGCTGGAGCATCCGGTCGGCGAGGGTGGACTTGCCGTGGTCGATGTGCGCGATGATGCAGAAATTGCGGATCAGAGCCGGGTCGGTACGGCTCGGCTCGGGCACATGGTTAGGGGTCGCGGGCACGCAGGGTCCTGTCTCTTGAGGCGCCTTATGCCTCGGGTCGGATCGTTACGCAGCCTCCATGGTCCCATGGGCGGCGACCGGGGACCGGTTTGGGCCACCAGGGGCGCCGCTGGTACCTTGGGCCGATGTGCCTCATGCCCTCTCAGCACGAGGCGCGTCCTAAGAAATCACCTGGCACGGGTCCCGGAGTCGCTTCGGCCCCGCGCCTGAACCTGAAAAGGCTCATTCGTGGCGAACATCAAGTCCCAGATCAAGCGGATCAAGACCAACGAGAAGGCCCGGCTGCGCAACAAGGCCGTCAAGTCCTCCCTGAAGACCGCGATCCGCAAGGCCCGCGAGGCCGCTGCCGCGGGTGACGTCGAGAAGGCCACCGAGTACCAGCGCGCTGCCGCGCGTCAGCTCGACAAGGCCGTCTCCAAGGGCGTCATCCACAAGAACCAGGCCGCCAACAAGAAGTCGGCGCTTGCTTCCAAGGTCACCGCGCTCAAGGGCTGAACCCTTCACTGATCTGATCGCCGGAAGGACCCAGGGCGGGCCCTCTCTCATCCGCCCCCGACCGGCACACCCGGATTCGCGCGCGGCCTGCGTTCGCCACGCGGGCGCGAATCCAGCAGCTTGATTCGCAGGCCCCGGCACCCGCTCTTCCCCAGAGCGAGCACCGGGGCCTTCGGCATGCCACCCCGACCGTTGCCGCGGGCGGGCCGCGGGCCAGGGCTCTAGCCGCGCCCCCGCGACCGCGCCGCCCGTGCGATCGTCACGACCGCCTTCTCCAAGGCGTACTCCGGATCGTCGCCGCCCCCCTTCACGCCCGCGTCGGCCTCGGCGACCGCCCGCAGCGCCACCGCCACCCCGTCCGGCGTCCAGCCCCGCATCTGCTGCCGCACCCGGTCGATCTTCCACGGCGGCATCCCCAGCTCCCGCGCCAGATCGGCCGGACGGCCACCGCGCGCGGAGGACAGCTTCCCGATCGCGCGCACGCCCTGCGCCAGCGCGCTGGTGATCAGCACCGGCGCCACCCCGGTCGCCAGCGACCACCGCAGCGCCTCCAGCGCCTCCGCGGCCCGCCCCTCGACCGCCCGGTCGGCGACCGTGAAGCTCGACGCCTCGGCCCGCCCGGTGTAGTACCGCCCGACCACCGCCTCGTCGATCGTGCTCTCCACGTCCGCGCACAGCTGGGACACGGCGGACGCCAGCTCCCGCAGATCGCTGCCGATCGAGTCGCAGAGCGCCTGGCAGGCCTCCGGCGTCGCCGACCGCCCCAGCGCGCGGAACTCGCCCCGCACGAACGCCAGCCGGTCCGCCGGCTTGGTCATCTTCGGGCACGCCACCTCCCGCGCCCCCGCCCTGCGCGCGGCGTCCAGCAACCCCTTGCCCTTGGCCCCGCCGGCGTGCAGCAGCACGAGCGTGATCTCCTCGGCGGGCGCTCCCAGATACGCCTTCACGTCCTTGATCGTGTCGGCCGACAGATCCTGCGCGTTGCGCACGACGACGACCTTGCGCTCCGCGAACAGCGACGGGCTGGTCAGCTCCGCGAGCGTGCCCGGCTGGAGCTGGTCCGGGGTCAGGTCACGCACGTCCGTGTCGGCGTCGGCGGCCCTGGCGGCTACCACCACCTCCCGCACGGCACGGTCGAGCAGGAGATCCTCCTGGCCCACGGCAAGCGTCACGGGGGCGAGAGGGTCGTCTTGAGCAGTCTTCCTGGCCATCCCGCACAGCATCCCACGCACCACTGACAACGACTCCGTCAGCGGCGACGACCCAGCCGACGGACACCGGCCCTCGCCGAGGGACACCGGCCCTCGCCGAGGGACACCGACCCCGCCGGCTGACACCCACCCGGCCGGCGGTCGACGACCCCGCACCGGCCCCTCGGCCTACGGCTCTTCCCGCCACCCCTCCCACTCCGCCGCGAACTCGTCCAGCTGACCCGCGTCCAGCCGCCCGTCCTCGTCCCGCAGCACGACCAGCCACTGCGCGTCCTCGGCGTCGTCCTCCCCGGCCAGCGCGTCCCGCACCAGCAGCGGCTCCTCACGTAGCCCGAACCGCTCCCCGAGGGCCTCCGCCACCTCCTGGGCGGCATCACGGTCGGGCAGCACCAGCACATGTCTCACATCACTCACGCCAGCCATCTTCCGGCACCGCCCCGGGCCCGCGAGTACGCAGGTCAGTCCTCCCCGCCCCCGCTCCCCCGCACCACCGGCACCCGGTCCAGCCCGATCCCGAACCGCTCCCGGTACACCGCCAGCACCTCCTCGTCCGTCCTCACCTCCCGTGCGTCCCGCTTCCCGTCCGGGGCCGTCACCTTCAGCTGCCGCCCGCTCAGCGTGATCCGCCCGCCGTCCTCCGTGAGCCGGGAGCACACCAGCGACTGCACGAAGTGCGACTCCGGCGAGGTGCTGTGCCACCAGGCCCCGGCCACGAAGTCCCGGAGCACCCGCGGCCGCATCTCCAGCCGGTACACGGGACTGCCGTCCCTGACCAGGTCCACGTCGGGGGTCCCGGCCCCGCCGCCCGCCAGGACGGCACCCCGCGCGCCCGCCGCGTCCGGCCCCGCCTGGGCGAACCGGAACGCACCCCCCGGATCCTCCTGTTCCCGCCCCTCCTCGAAGACCAGGGGGTAGTGGCTGAGCGCGCCGAACCCGACGTCGGCCAGCCACTCCCCCGCGTCCACCGTCCGCACCCGCAGCGCGAGGTGGTCGTAAGGGATCCCGAGCCGCCCGCCCTCCCCGTGGACCCGCCCCGCCAGCAGCGAGACGTCGTACCCCAGCGCGGCGAGCAGCGCCCCGAAGGCCCCGTTCAGTTCGTAGCAGAACCCGCCCCGGCGCGCCCCCACCACCTTGTCCAGCAGCCGCTTCTCCTCCAGCACGATCTCCTCTCCGAGGTGGATGGCCAGGTTCTCGAAGGGGACCGTCTGCAGATGTCGCAGTTGCAGTTCACGCAGGACGTCGATGGTGGGCCATGCCGGGTGCCGGACCCCGAGGCGGCTGAGATAGGCGTCGACCTGTGCGGAATTCATGCCCTCAGTCTCGCGCCACGCGCAACCCTGTGCCCGCACCCACGACCGCCATCGCCCCGTCCACATCCGTCCGCAGCACCGTCGCGCCCCCGTCCCGCAGCGCCGCGACCGTACTGGGGGCCGGGTGGCCGTACGGGTTGTCCGCACCGCAGGAGACCAGCGCCAGCCGCGGCGCGGCCCGGCGTATCAACTCAGGGTCCTGGTAGGCCGAGCCGTGATGCGCGACCTTCAGCACGTCCACGCCGCCCACCAGCGCCGCCGCCGGTGTCCGCGACAGTGCCCGCTGGGCCGGGGGTTCGAGATCCCCGAGCAGCAGCATCCGCAGGCCCGCCGACCGTACGAGCATCGCGACGCTGGCGTCGTTCGCGCCCTCCGGCGCCGGTGACGCTGCCGGCGGCCACAGGACCTGCCAGGACAGGTCCCCCGTACGCCGCCGCTCGCCGGCCAGGGCACGGGTGACCGGGATCCCCAGCGCCGCCGCCTGTCTGTGGACGAACTCCGCCTGGTCAACGGGCTCTTCGAAGCCGGTCGTCTCGATCGCCCCCACGGCCCGCCCCCGCAGCACGCCCGGCAGGCCGGCCACATGGTCGGCGTGGAAGTGCGTGAGGACCACCAGCGGGACACGGGTGATGCCGAGGTCGCGCAGGCACCGGTCGACCAGTCCCGGGTCGGGCCCGGCGTCCACGACGACCCCCGTGCCAGGGCCGGCGGCGAGCACGGTCGCGTCGCCCTGGCCCACGTCGCACATCGCCAGCCGCCATCCCCGCGGCGGCCAGCCCGTGACGACGGAGGCGAGCGGCGGCGGCTGCACCACCGCCAGCACCAGCAGCACCCCGCAGCCCACGCTCAGCCACGGGTGCCGCAGCAGCCGCCGGCCGGCGGCCACGACGGCCACCGTGACGAGGGCGAGCAGTGCCGCCCCACCCCAGCCACCCGGCCAGTCCACCCCGGCGCCGGGCAGCGCCGCCCCGCTCCGGGCGACGTCCGCGATCCACCCGGCCGGCCAACTCGCGCACCACGCCAGCGCCTTGGCCACCGGCATCGTCACCGGCGCCACCGCCAGTGCCGCGAAGCCCAGCACGGTGGCCGGCGCGACGGCGAACTCCACGAGCAGGTTGCACGGCACCGCCACCAGGCTCACCCGCGCCGACAGCACCGCCACCACCGGCGCGCACAGCGCCTGCGCCGCCCCCGCCGCGGCCAGTGCCTCCGCGAGCCGAGGCGGCACGCCGCGCCCGCACAACGCGCTGCTCCAGCGGGGCGCCAGGGTGAGCAGCGCACCCGTGGCCAGCACGGAGAGCAGGAAGCCGTAACTGCGGGCCAGCCACGGGTCGTAGAGCACCAGCAGCAGTACGGCGGTCGCCAGCGCCGGGATCAGCGACTTGCGGCGGCCGGTCGCGAGGGCCAGCAGCGCCACGGCTCCGCAGGCCGCGGCCCGCAGCACGCTCGGGTCCGGTCTGCACACGACGACGAAGGCCAGCGTGAGCGCTCCGCCGGCCACCGCCGTCGTCCGCAGCGAGATGCCGAGCCTGGGCGCGAGGCCTCGCCGCTCACTGCGCTGCGCCAGACCGGGCGGTCCCAGCAGCAGGGCGAGGATGATCGTGAGGTTGCTCCCGGACACGGCGAGCGTGTGGGCGAGGTCGGTCTCCTTGAAGGCCTCGTCCAGCTCCGGAGTGATCCGCGCGGTGTCCCCGACGACCAGCCCCGGCAGCAGCGCCCGCGCGTCCGCCGGCAGCCCGTCCGTGGCCTCGCGCAGTCCCGCCCGCAACCGCCCCGCGAACCGCTGGGCCCCCGACGGCTCCCCCACCACCTCCGGCCCGGCCCGGTCCCGCACGCGCAGCACGGCCGCGATCCGGTCCCCGCCCACCACTGCGGGCGCCAGCCGCCCGGTCACCCTGACCCGCGTGGAGGGCAGCAGCCCGAGCCACTCCCGCCGCCCGGCCACCCCCGCGTCGACGATCACGAGCACGGGCGTCCGTGTCACCGCCCTCGCCCCGGCCGTGCCCTCCACACCACGCACCTCCGCCTTCGCCAGCACGGACACCGGGGCCAGGTGGTTCCCGGTGACCCTCGGCCGCGTGAGCCGGGGATCGGAGGTGACCGCGATCTCCGCGGTCACCGTGGCGAACCGCTCCGCCAGCCCCGGCACCGGTCCCCGGCGCAGGTCGGCTCCGTGCAGCCCGGCCGAGACGGCGGCCGCCGCGACGCAGAGCAGCACGGCGGCGACGGGTGCACGCGAGCGGACGCCCACTGCCGGAACGGCACCCAGCAGCAGCCCGCAGGCCACGACCAGGCCGGCCACGGCCACCCCGGTCAGCAGCCCCGGCGAGGCGTCCGGCGCCAGGGCCGCCGTAGCCCAGGCGGCCAGGGCGGGCGGCACGAGCCGCAGGTCCGTCGGGCCTTCCTGCCGTGGGTGCGCCATACCGAGGCGGCTCGGGGCATCCTCGTGGACGGAGGAGCGCGCACCCTGGATGTCCTCGGAGCGCCTCATGGCCGTACGAGATCCCGCAGGTCGGCGAAGCGCCGTTCACCGATGCCGTTGACCTCCCGCAGCTCGTCCACCGAGCGGAAACCGCCGTGCCGGGTGCGGTGGTCGACGATGTGCTGCGCCAGCACGGGACCGACGCCGGGGAGGGTGTCGAGCTGCTCGACCGTGGCGGTGTTGAGGGAGACGGGGGCTGCGGGCGCACCCGCCCCGCCCGCCGGTACTCCCCCGGCCGGGGCCGCCGGGACGGCCGCGGGGCCCCCGACGACCACCTGCTCGCCGTCCACCAGGAACCGGGCCCGGTTCAGACCCTCGACGTCCGTGCCCGGCCGCACGCCGCCGGCCGCCTTCAGGGCGTCGGCGACCCGTGAGCCGACCGGCAGACGATGGATTCCGGGCTCGCGCACCTTTCCGCTCACGTCCACGACGATCCCGGCGACCGGCGTGCCGGTGGCCGGGCCGGGCGGATCCGTCGCCGTGCCCGCCGCCGTGGCCGGCTCGCCGTCCGGCGGCTGCCCGAACGGCGCGGCCGCCCTGACCACTTCGGGCGCCCGCACGGACTGCGTCCGCCCGGCCCAGAAGTGCTGCACTGCGAACCCCGCGACGACGACGAGCAGCACGGTGAGCGCCACCACGCTCCTGCGCTCCAGGCCGCACCGCGCCTGCAACCACACCGGCATCCGCTCCCGCAGTGCGAGCGCGGCCCGCTCCCGCCGGCCCTCCGTGGCGCCGGGCACGGCCACGGCGGCGTCCGCACCGGCGTCATCCGGTGGTCCCGCTCCCGACTCCCGCCACTTGCCGGCGCGTTCACCGAAGAGCACCTCGGCACGGCGCCGGAGCTCCTCCGCCGAGGCGTGCCGGTGCCGGGCGCGGACCAGGGCGGGAGTGTGGCGACGACGGTGTGCCGTACGGCCGTCGGAGGCGGGTCGGCGGCCGGGGCCGCTCGTCACGGATGCTGCGCGGATGTGTGATCGAAGTGCCATGCGACGAGGATGCGGGCACCCGGCACCCTCGCGATGATCTTGCTCAATTCCCGTGGACCGCCGACCGGTTGTGGAAAACTCCACCACCCACACGGGTGAGACCGCTCACGATTCCGCTCAAGAATCCGCTCAAGAACCGCTCAGGAGAGGGGCCCCCTCACCGCGCCGAAACCACGACCCCCAGCAAACCCGGCCCCGTGTGCGCCCCGATCACGGCCCCCACCTCACTCACATGCAGGTCCGCCAGCCCCGGCACCCGCCCCCGCACCCGGTCCGCCAGCGCCGACGCGCGGTCCGCCGCGGCCAGATGGTGCACCGCGATGTCCACCGGCGCATCCCCCGCCCGGTCGGCCACGATCTCCTCCAGCCGGGCGATGGCCTTCGACGCCGTCCGGACCTTCTCCAGCAGCTCGATCCGGCCCCCGTCCAGCTGCAACAGCGGCTTCACGGCGAGCGCGGATCCGAAGAAGGCCTGGGCCGTGCCGATCCGACCGCCGCGCCGCAGATAGTCGAGGGTGTCGACGTAGAAGTACGCCGAGGTGCCGCAGGCCCGCTTCTCCGCGGCCGTGACCGCCTCGTCGACCGTGCCGCCCGACTGCGCCGCCTCCGCCGCCGCCAGCGCGCAGAAGCCCAGCGCCATCGCGATCATGCCGGTGTCCACCACCCGTACCGGCACCGGTGCTTCGCGTGCCGCGAGGACCGCCGCGTCGTACGTGCCCGACAGCTCGGCCGACAGGTGCAGGGAGACGATGCCCGTGGCGCCCGCCTCGGCGGCCTTCCGGTAGGTCTCGGCGAACAGCTGGGGGCTGGGGCGCGAGGTGGTGACGGGGCGTCGCTTCTGCAGCGCCTGGGCCAGCGAACGGGTCGAGATCTCGGTGCCCTCTTCCAGCGCGCGGTCGCCGAGGACCACGGTCAGGGGGACCGCTGTGATGCCGTGGCGCTCCATCGTCCGGGGCGGCAGGTAGGCCGTTGAATCGGTGACGATCGCGACATGGCGGGACATGAGCTGGAGGTTACCTGCCGTAGCGCCCGGGTGGCAGCCCGGGCCTCTCACCAGCACGGAACATGTGCGAGCAAGCCACGCCGAACCCGCGCGCACCGCATGGGCCACCGGGCCGGCGCCACCTGCTCAGGTCGTGCTCTCGGGGCGGGGCTTCTTCTGCCAGGGGTACGCGGGGCGCGGTCCCGGCGGGGTGATGGCGGGTCGCGTCGGCTCCTCGGCCGTACGCGGTGTGTCCGGCCAGGTCTGCTGCGCGGTCGGGGTGTCGGTGGGCGGGGCCTCGGGCCACGGCGGCGGGGTCGCGGTGGAGTCCGTCGTCGTCCAGTGCCGCAGCGCCCCGCTCTCCACGTCGATCTGCGCGCTCAGCGCGTCCAGGTCGTCGTCGGCGAAGCGCCCCGCGCGGTCCCGGGCGGCCCAGCGCAGCGACTCCGCCGAGTGCGTGATGCGCGCGGTGCGGTCGCGCAGCTCGGGCAGCCGCCCGGCGAGCCTCGCGCGGTCCGGCTCGGACTCCAGGCGCCTGAGCTCGGCGTCCAGTTCGTGCCCGTGGGCGCTGAGGCGCTGGAACAGGCCGAGCGCCTCCTTCAGGGACTCGTCCTCGGCCGCGCCCGCCTGCAGCGTGTCCTGGGTGGCCCGCATCGACGTGCGCAGCTTCAGCCGGAGCTGGGCGATCTCGCCCACGGGGCCCGCCTGGGTGAAGGACTTGGCCCGCAGCGTGTGGTCCTCGACCGTACGACGGGCCTGCGTGAGGGTGCGGTCCACGCCGCGCTTGGCGGCACCGACCACCTTGACCGTGGCGTACGCGCCCAGGCCCAGGAAGAGCACGAAGAGCAGGGCGAACACCATGATCACTGCTTCCACGACGCTCCTCCTCCGAACCGGCTGCGGCCCACACCGCGCTCCTCTTCAACGGTAAACGCAACGGGCAGGCCCGGAGTTCCGGAAGAACCCCGAACCTGCCCGCAGAGCACCCCGAACCGTCCCGTAGGGGACGACCCGGAGCAGGGGCCTCACCGCCCCCGGACATCCGCGCCGAATGGATCGCCCCTACGCCGGAACGATGTTCACCAGCTTCGGTGCCCGCACGATCACCTTCCGGATCCCGGCCCCGCCCAGCGCCGCGACCACCTTCTCGTCGGCCAGCGCCACCTTCTCCAGCTCCTCGTCGGAGATCGCCGGGGGCACCTCCAGCCGCGCCTTGACCTTGCCCTTGACCTGCACCACACAGGTCACGGTCTCGTCCAGGACGTACGCGGGGTCGGCGACGGGGAAGTCCGCGTGGACGACCGAGTCGGTGTGCCCCAGCCGCCGCCACAGCTCCTCGGCGATGTGCGGCGCCAGCGGCGCGACCATCAGGACCAGCGCCTCGGCGACCGGCCGGGACACCGCGCCGCCCGCCTTGGTCAGGGTGTTGTTCAGCTCGGTGACCTTGGCGATCGCGGTGTTGAACCGCAGGCCCTCCAGGTCGCCGCGGACACCGTCGATGGCCTTGTGCAGGGCACGCAGCGTGTCCTCGTCGGGCTCGGCGTCGACCACGGTCACGTCACCGCTCGTCTCGTCGACGATGTTGCGCCACAGGCGCTGCAGCAGCCGGTACTGACCCACCACCGCGCGCGTGTCCCACGGCCGCGACACGTCCAGCGGGCCCATGGCCATCTCGTACAGCCGCAGCGTGTCGGCGCCGTACTCGGCGCAGATCTCGTCCGGGGTGACCGCGTTCTTCAGGGACTTGCCCATCTTGCCCAGCAGCCGGGTGACCTGCTCGCCCTCGTAGTAGTACGCGCCGTCGCGCTCCTCCACCTCGGCGGCCGGCACCGCGATGCCGCGGCCGTCCCGGTAGACATAGGCCTGGATCATGCCCTGGTTGAACAGCCGGTGGAACGGCTCGGCGGACGAGACGTGCCCCAGGTCGTACAGCACCTTGGACCAGAAGCGGGCGTACAGCAGGTGCAGCACGGCGTGCTCGGCGCCGCCGACGTACAGGTCGACGCCACCGTGTGGCTGGCCCTCGCGCGGGCCCATCCAGTACTGCTCGA
Organism: Streptomyces sp. NPDC086077; assembly: GCF_040686175.1. Classification (NCBI taxonomy): domain Bacteria; kingdom Bacillati; phylum Actinomycetota; class Actinomycetes; order Kitasatosporales; family Streptomycetaceae; genus Streptomyces; species Streptomyces sp. NPDC086077. The sequence continues at coordinate 28,172 of NZ_JBFBJT010000031.1, forward strand.
TCTCGGGTTCGACCAGCCGCTCGCTGTTGTGCGGGTCCAGGTAGCGCAGCTCATACCAGCAGGAACCGGCCCAGTTGGGCATGGTGTTGGTCTCGCGGCGGTACTTCTTCGGGCCGTCGCCCAGGTCCAGCGTGACGTTGACCCAGTCCTCGTTGCGCGACAGCGGCGTCTCGGGCTGGGTGTCGGCGTCGTCCGGGTCGAAGGTGCGCGGCGAGTAGTCCTCGACCTCCGGCAGCTCCAGCGGCAGCATCGACTCGGGCAGGGCGTGCGCGATGCCCGCCTCGTCGTACACGATCGGGAACGGCTCGCCCCAGTACCGCTGCCGGCTGAACAGCCAGTCGCGCAGCCGGAAGTTGACGGTGCCCTCACCGATGCCCCTGCGCTCCAGCCACTCGGTGATGCGCGCCTTGGCGTCGACGACCCCCAGACCGTCCAGGGAGACGTCCTCGCCGGACGAGTTGACGATCTTCGCGTCGTACGAGGCGAAGGCGTCCTCCCAGGTCGAGGCGTCGGTCCCACGGTCGTCGGAGGGCTCGACGACGCATCGCATCGGCAGTTCGAAGGCGCGGGCGAAGGCGAAGTCGCGGCTGTCGTGCGCCGGGACGGCCATGATCGCGCCGGTGCCGTAGCCCATCAGGACGTAGTCGGCGATGAAGACCGGGACCCGCTCGCCGTTGACCGGGTTGGTCGCGAACGCGCCCGTGAAGACACCGGTCTTGTCCTTGGCCTCGGCCTGCCGCTCGACGTCGGACTTGGCGGCGGCCTGCGCGCGGTACGCGGCGACGGCCTCGGCCGGGGTCCGGTGACCACCGGTCCACATCTGATGGGTGCCCTCGGGCCACTGGTCCGGGGTGAACTTCTCGACCAGCGGGTGCTCGGGCGCCAGCACCATGTAGGTCGCGCCGAACAGGGTGTCCTGGCGTGTGGTGAAGACCGTGATGTGCTCGCCGTCGATCGGGAAGTCGACGCGGGCGCCCTCGGAGCGGCCGATCCAGTTGCGCTGCTGCAGCTTGATGGCCTCGGGCCAGTCCAGCGCCTCCAGGTCGTCCAGCAGCCGGTCGGCGTAGGCGGTGATGCGCATGTTCCACTGGCGCAGCTTGGCCTTGAAGACGGGGAAGTTGCCGCGCTCGGAGCGGCCGTCGGCGGTGACTTCCTCGTTGGCCAGGACCGTGCCCAGGCCCGGGCACCAGTTGACCGGCGCGTCCGAGGCGTAGGCCAGGCGGTACTCCCCCAGCACGTCGGCGCGCTCGCCGGCGCTCAGCTCGTTCCAGGAGCGCCCGCCGGGCAGCGCGCGCTCACCGCTCTCGAACTGGGCGACCAGCTCCGCGATCGGGCGGGCCTTCTTCGCCTCGTCGTCGTACCAGGAGTTGAAGATCTGCAGGAAGATCCACTGGGTCCACCGGTAGTAGTCCGGGTCGATCGTGGCGAACGACCGGCGCTTGTCGTGGCCCAGGCCCAGCCGGCGCAGCTGGACCTTCATGTTCTCCATGTTGGCCTCGGTGGACACGCGCGGGTGCGTGCCGGTCTGCACGGCGTACTGCTCGGCGGGCAGGCCGAAGGCGTCGAAGCCCAGGGTGTGCAGCACGTTGTGGCCGGTCATGCGCTGGAAGCGCGCGAAGACGTCGGTGGCGATGTACCCCAGGGGGTGGCCGACGTGCAGCCCCGCACCGGAGGGATACGGGAACATGTCCATGATGAATTTCTTGGGCCGCGCGACGATCTCGGGGTCGCCCGCCAGGTCACCCTTGGGGTTCGGCGCGGCGTAGGTGCCCTCGGCGTCCCAGAAGTCCTGCCAGCGTGCCTCGATCTCGGCCGCCATGGCGGCCGTGTAGCGGTGCGGCGCGGCATCCACCGACATGCCGGGGGTGGCTGCGGGGTTCGTCTCGCTCATGATCCTCAAAGCTCCATCGATCGTCTCTGCCAGCGGCTGTGATTCTTCAGAAACGAAAAATCCCCTCGCACAGGAGGGGACGCCGCGCCGACTCCGGCCACTCGACTCACCCGGTGGCCGGGACTGATCAGCGCGGCCCGCTAAGCAGAAGGCGTACGGCACGCATGGCGTCAGGGTACCGCAGCCGCCGCGCCGACCGCGACGGACTTGAACGCCGGTCAAAAATTACTCCGCGTAACGGCCACTTAGGGGCAGAACCGCGAGCACATCGTCGTTTGATAACAACGCAATAACTCAAACCTCGTACCCATCGGTTTGGGCGCGACTTAGAGTGCGGCGCGGGACCGCTTTCCCGAATCCGCTCGGAGTTGCCCCCATGAACCCTCGACGTAGTACCAGCTCGCTCCCCCAGCCTGGCCGATCGGCCTATGGGGTCGCGACCGCTGTCACCCTTGTGGTCATACCCGTCGCCGTGCTGGTCGGAGGTGATCAGTTCCGCGAGTTCCTGAACTTCGGTGCGGGCGTCCTGTCCCTCGTGACCCTCACCGGTTCGGTGCTCTGGGGCCTCTTCGCCCAGGACCGGATCCTGCTCAACGCGCGCCAGCGCATCCTCGGGCAGGCGGTGCACCGGACGATGGCGGTCGCCTCGATCGCGTTCCTGCTGCTGCACATCACGACCAAGCTCGCGCTCGACCACGTCGGCTTCCTCGCCGTGATCATCCCGTTCTCGCTCGGCGTCACCGGCAGCGCGGGACTGATCGGACTCGGCTCGGCGGCCGCCCTGCTGATGATCTTCGTCGGCGTCACCGGCGCGCTGCGCGGCGCCTTCGCCTCCCCGGCGCCGGTCGCCTCGCGCTGGCGGGCGATGCACAACCTGGCCTACCCGGCCTGGTGCGCGGCCCTGGTCCACGGCCTGTTCGCGGGCCGCGAGGCCAAGCCGGTCTTCGTGATCCTCTACGGCCTGTCCCTGGTCGCCGTGATGGCCGCCCTCGCCCTGCGCTCGGCACCCCGCTCGGTCAAGCGCCAGGTCGCCGAGCGGGTGGGCGCCCTCCTCGGCACCCAGCAGCTGCCGGGCCGCGAGGACCTGGACGCGAGCCGCGCGCGGGTGAGCGGCGAGTCCGCCCTGCCGGGCTACGAGAAGGCGCTCCCCGGTTACGAGAGGCAGCGCCCGGCGGCCGGCCCCACGGCTCCGTCGTACGCCCCCTCCGAGGCCTCCGCACGCCCGTCCGCGGCGGAGACCACGGGCGGTTTCGCCGCCGCCTACCGCGCCGTCGGCAACACCCCCCGGCCTCAGCAGTCGTTCGCCGACCGGACCGCCCGCATGGAGGTACCGGACTACCAGCCCACGGAGGCCTTCCCGCGCCTGGAGAGCCCGTCCGGATCATGGCCGATCCCGTCCCCGCCGCCGGTCGGCGAGGCGCCCCCGTCGGTCTACGACCCGCTCCAGGACACGGGATACAACATCCCGGCCTATGGCAATTCGGGCGCGGCCGGCCATGGATCTAGTGACGTGTACGACACCGGTGAGATGAACGCGGCCTTCGGCACGTATTACCCGGACGACACGTACAACAACAGCGGTCCCGCCACTGAAACACTGCCCGGTGCGTCCTACGACTTCGACGCACCGGGTTCGGGCGAACCTTGGAACACGCCTTCCGGAGGCTTTAAGTGAACGAGGCCCTGCCCGACGTCCCAGAAGTCCGCGTGGTCGGCCTTCCTCAGCTCACGTCGGGCTTCGACCTTGTCGAACGACTCGATCTGCCCATGCACCTCAAGGTGCACGGGCCGCTCGAACCACTGGGCGGCGAGCAGCTCGCGCAGCTCGCCGAGCGCATCAACCTCAGGGGCCGCGGCGGCGCGGGCTTCCCCTTCCACAAGAAGCTGCGCTCGGTCGCCGAAACGGCGATCAAACGCGGCGTCCGGCCGGTCGTCGTCGTCAACGGCAGCGAGGACGAACCGGCCTGCCGCAAGGACACGGTGCTGATCAACCGTGCTCCGCACCTGATCCTGGACGGTGCCCTGCTGTGCGCCGAGGCGATGGGCGCCCGCACACTCGTGGTGGGGGTCACCCGTGAGTCCACGCAACGCTCCATGGAGGCCGCGCTCGCCGAACGCGGCCTCAGCAACGGCCGCCGGTCGGTCCTGCGGGCCCGCGTGCAGCGCAACCCGGTCCGCATGGTCACCGGCGCCGCCGCCGCCCTGATCCGCTCGATCGACGGCGGCCCGGCCATCCCGCCCGGCCGCAAGATCAGCGCGTCGCAGAGCGGGGTCGGCGGCGCGCCCACCCTGCTGTCCAACGCCGAGACGTTCGCGCAGCTGGCGATCGCCGCCCGCATCGGCCCGGAGCGCTACGGCAACACCGGCCTCTACGACGAACCGGGCACCGTCATGCTGACGGTCTCCGGCGCCGTCGCCCGCCCCATGGTCATCGAGGTGCCCACCGGTGTGCCCCTCCGCTACGTCCTGCAGCTCGCCGGCGCCCCGCCGGTCCCGCAGGGCGTGCTGACCGGCGGCTACCACGGCAAGTGGATCGACGCGGCGACGGTCAACGAGGCGATCGTCTCGCGCAACTCGCTGGACGCGGTGGGCGGTTCGCTGGGCGCCGGCGCGATCCTCCCGATCACCCAGGACACCTGCCCCCTGGGCGAGTCGCTGCGGGTCGCCCAGTGGCTGGCGGAGGAGAGCGCGGGCCAGTGCGGCCCCTGCTACCTCGGCCTGCCCGCCGCCGCGCGCGGCCTGGAGGACATCCTCAACGGCGGTGGCCCCGCCGCCCTGGAGGCGCTGAAGCAGGTCGCCAAGAACGTCAAGCGGCGCGGTGCGTGTTCGCACCCCGACGGTTCCGCGATGTTCCTGGAGTCGACCGTCAAGGCCTTCACCGACGACCTGGCGGCCCATGTCCTCGGCAACGGCTGCGGACGGCCCGTGCAGGGCGTGCTGCCGCTCTTCGAGGGCGGCCGTGCCCCGACGGGCATCCCGGGCGGCGCGGGTGAGGAGAACGGCCCCAGCCGCCAGAAGATCTACGTCGACTGGACGCTGTGCCGGGGCCACGGCCTGTGCGCCGACATCCTCCCGGAGGTCTTCGAGCTCGGCGCCGACGGATTCCCGACCGTCGCCCAGGCCCAGGTACCGCGCCGCGCCGAGGACAAGGCGCTGCGCGCGGTCCGCCGCTGCCCGGCTCTCGCCCTGCGCATCGAGGAGCAGGCGGAGCGGGCACCGGCCCGCAACAACCTCCCGGTCCTGTCCCAGGGCCGCGGCCGCCGCGCCCTCGGCCGCTGACGGCAGACGAAGGGGCCGCCTGGAAGCAGGCGGCCCCGAACCCCCTCGAACACCCGGGAAAACGCAAAGATCCCACCGGGTCGAATCCGATGGGATCTGCTTGTGGAGCTAAGGAGAATTGAACTCCTGACCTCCTGCATGCCATGCAGGCGCTCTACCAACTGAGCTATAGCCCCTTGTGCTGTTCCGCCGGTCTCCCTGGCGGCGACGCCAACATTACACGGTCGACCGGGCACTCCACCAAATCGTTTCCCGTCTGCACCGGTACGACCGATATCGTCGGCCCTCGTGACCGTGATCACGTCCACCGCAGTCCACCGTCGGACGCCCGTCGCCCTGGGCGCCTGCCTGCTGTCCTTCGTGGCGTTCTGGATCGCCCAGCGGGCCGCGCACGTCTCGATGATCGATCTGATGGTGTACCGGGCCGAGGGTGCCACCGTGCGCGTCGGCGGCGACCTGTACGCCTTGCGCGCGACCGCCGCCCAACTGCCCGCCACCTACCCGCCCTTCGCCGCCCTGCTGTTCACCCCGCTGACACTCCTGGACACGGGTTCCCTGCGCACGCTGGCCACCGCCGGGAACCTCGCCCTGCTGGTGGCGTTCGTGCACCTCTCCCTGCGGCTCGTGGGGCACGCGCGCGTGGAGACCGTCTGGTGGGCCTCGGCGGCGGCCGTGTGGTGCGAGCCGGTGTGGACGACCCTGCGCTACGGCCAGGTCAACCTGCTGCTCGCCGTACTCGTCCTGTGGGACCTCACCCGGCGGCCGGGCGACCGCTGGGCGGGCGTCGGCATCGGCGTCGCGGCGGCCGTGAAACTGACCCCGGCGCTGTTCGCCGTCCTCCTGCTGGCCACCGCCGTCATGGCGCACGCAAGCGGGCGGAAGGGCCCCTGGCTGCGGCACGCGCGGCGGGCCGCGGCCGGTTTCCTCTGGGCGACGCTCCTCGCGGCGGCCGTCCTGCCGCGCGACTCCTGGCGGTTCTGGACCGACGTGGTGTTCCGGGCGGACCGGGCCGGGCACGCCGAGGAGACCGCAAACCAGGCGCTGCGCGGTGTGCTGGCCCGTCTGCTGCACACCCCCGACCCGGGGACCCTCTGGGCCGTCGCGGCGGCTCTCGTGACCGCGGCGGGGCTCGCGGTGGCGGTGCGGGCGGAGTTGCGCGGCGACCGGGCCTGGGCGGTGGCCGGCTGCGCCGTGACGGCGCTGCTCGTCAGCCCGGTGTCGTGGTCGCACCACTGGGTCTGGTGCGTGCCGCTGGTCCTGCTCCTCGCGGTCCGTGACCGGCGCGCGGCCGCCGCCGCCACGCTGCTGGTCTTCTGCTCGTACGCCCTGTGGTGGGTGCCGCACACCCCCGGCCGGCCCGAACTGCACCAGAGCCCGGCCGAGTTCGCGCTGTCGGGGCTCTATGCCGCGACCGGCTGCCTCGTCCTGGTGATCGCCGCCGCTTCCACCCGAAAGGGTCAGGCCGTCACGAACGAGTAGAACCGCTTGAGCGTGCAGTGCTCTTCGAGGAGCCGCCCGTAGATCGGCTCACCCTCCAGTTCGCGGTACGTCTCGATCGGGTCGCCTTTTATGATCAGCGCTCGTGCGCATTCCTCGCACCAGTACTGGTAGTCGGGATTCACCGGTTCCATGTCGCGGACGATCGGTGTACCACTGCCACACCAGTCGCACTTCCGCCTGTGTGCACCCATCGATCAGCTCCAGCTGTGGCCGCAGGCCGTGCACACGTAGGAGATCCCACCGTTGTCGCCGAGAACCTGCGCGACATGCGCGGAGCCGCAGGAAGGGCAGCTGAGCCGGGTGGTCGTGTCCCGTATCAACGCCGCTTCGCCAAGGAGGTGGCCGACCTCCCCGAGGATGCTCGCAGGCATCGCTACTCCCTCCCGTCGGGCCGCGCCCCCTTCCGGCCGTTTGATTCTGCCACGGCCGGACCAATACGGTCAGCGACGCCTGGGTACCAGTCCGGCCACAGGCAGCCTGGGGCGCCTCCACAGAGGTATACGCCTCGTGGGCCAGGACTGCTCAAACGTCTGAAGACGAAAAATCCCGCCCCCTGAAGGGGACGGGATTCGTCCGTGGAGCTAAGGAGAATTGAACTCCTGACCTCCTGCATGCCATGCAGGCGCTCTACCAACTGAGCTATAGCCCCTGGCCCCCACGCGGCGGAGCCGCATGGTGTTTCGCCCCGCTCGGCGGGGCGAACAAGAAGAACTTTAGCCTGCGACCTGCCGGAAAGTGAAATCCGGATGCCCGCCGTGCCCACACCGCTCAGTCGTCGTCGCCGAGCACCGGCTCCGGGAGCGTGCCGGCGTTGTGCTCCAGCAGCCGCCAGCCGCGGGCGCCCTCGCCGAGGACGGACCAGCAGCAGTTGGAGAGGCCGCCGAGGCTCTCCCAGTGGTGGGGCTCCATGCCGAGCAGGCGGCCGATGGTGGTGCGGATCGTGCCACCGTGGCTGACGACCACCAGGGTGCCGTCGTCGGGCAGCTTCTCGGCGTGCCCGAGCACGACCGGGGCGGCGCGGTCGGCCACCTCGGACTCCAGCTCGCCGCCACCGCGGCGCACCGCCTCACCGCGCTTCCACGCGGCGTACTCCTCGCCGTACCGGGCGATGATCTCGTCGTGCGTCAGGCCCTGCCAGACGCCCGCGTACGTCTCGCGCAGCGCCTCGTCGCGGTGCACCTCCAGGCCGGTGAGCGCGGCCAGCTCGGCGGCCGTGTGCGCGGCCCGCATGAGGTCGGAGGCGATGATCGCGTCAGGCCTCAGGGAGGCGAGCAGGCGGGCGGCGCGGCGGGCCTGGCCGACGCCGGCCTCGGTGAGCTCGACGTCCGTGGAGCCCTGGAAGCGGCGCTCCACGTTCCAGGAGGTCTGGCCGTGCCGCCACAGGATGATCCGGCGGCCCCGCCCCGGTTTCGCCGCGCTCACCTCACCCGTGCTGCTCACCGCCAGTCACCACCTGTCTCGGCGGCCTCCTCGGCGGCCTTCAGCCGGGCGTGCTCCTGGGCCTTGCCGCGGGTGGCCTTGGCGTCGGCGGGCAGCTCCAGCTCGGGGCAGTCCTTCCACAGCCGCTCCAGGGCGTAGAAGACGCGCTCCTCGCTGTGCTGCACGTGCACGACGATGTCGACGTAGTCGAGGAGGATCCAGCGGGAGTCCCGGTCACCCTCGCGGCGCACCGGCTTGGCGCCCAGCTCCTTCTGGAGCCGCTCCTCGATCTCGTCCACGATCGACTTGACCTGGCGGTCGTTGGGCGCGGACGCGAGCAGGAAGGCGTCCGTGATCGACAGCACATCGCTCACGTCGTAGGCGATGACGTCGTGCGCGAGCTTGTCGGCGGCCGCCTGGGCGGCGCTGTTGATGAGCTCCAGGGAACGGTCTGTTGCGGTCACTACATGGCTTTCCGTCGGCGGTCACTTGACCTCAAGGGTCTCACGGACCGCCGACGGCGCCCCACGCATTACCCGGCGGAGGCCGGCTCGTAGTCCTGGCCGAGGACCACGGAGACGTTCGCGTTGGAGGAGACCTCACCCTTGGCGACCGCGCTGTCCGGCAGGCCGAGGGTCTTGGCGACCTCGATGGCGTTCTCCTTGTCGGCGGCGTCCGCGTAGGTGACCTCGGACGCGGACCGGGCGTCGCTCGCCGCACCGGCCTCCAGGAAGGTGAAGCCGCCGTTGAGGAGCACCACGCGGGCCTTCTCCGCGTTGTCCTTCACACCGGTGGCGTTCTGCACCGAGACCCGGACGGCCGCGTCCTGGTCGGGGCTCTTCGCGGTACCGCCGAGGACGTCCTTGACCACGCTGTCGCTCGTCTCGGCGCTGAGCGTGCCGTCGGTCTGGACGGGCAGCATGGCGGTCTTGAAGTCGCCGCTCTTGGCGAGGTCGGACAGCTTCGCGAGGAAGGCGCCGAGGTCCTTGTCGGTGAGCGACGGGTCGAGGATCTGCGCCAGCGTCTGCACGGTGGTCGTGGCGGCCTGCGCGTCGGACGACACCTTGCGCAGCACCCCGTGCATGACCTGCCCGAACCGCTCCAGCTGGGCGTTCTGGGCCTCGCCGGGGGCACGGTAGGTGGCGTAGGCGACGGCCATCTTGCCGCTGAGGGTCTGGCCCTCGCCCTTGTTGACCAGCGGCGCCTCGCCCTTCTTGGCGGCCGGGTCGGGCACGTCGGCGTTGGTGTCCACCTCGACGTTGCCGACGAGGTCGACGAGGTTCTGCAGGTAGGGGGTGTCCAGGCGCCAGGTGCCCTGGATGGAGGTGCCGAGGACGGTGTCCAGGGCCTCGCGGGTGCCGGAGGAGCCGTCGTCGTCGACCGACTTCGCCAGCGTCGTCGTGCCGTCGTCGCCGGTCAGTGCGAGCGAGTTGGGCAGCAGGACGGTGGTGCCCTGCTTGGTGGTGGCGTTGTCGACGAGCAGCGCCGTGGAGGTGCCGCCGTTCTTGGTGTCGTGCAGGTGCACGACGATCACGTCCCGCTTCTGGGCCGCGGCCGACGTCGTACCGCCCTTCTTGTCCTCGGGCGTGGACACGCCGGGCAGCTTCCCGGCGTACCAGAGGTAGCCCACCCCGCCGGCGGCGACCAGCGCCAGTACGACGACCAGGGCGGTCAGGCGGCTGCGGGCGCGGCGCTTGGCCTCCTCGCGGCGCTCGGTGCGGTTCTCGGTGAACGCCAGCCAGTCGATGACGTCCTCGGAGTCCTGGTCGGGCTCCTCCACGAAGGCGAACTGCTCGGTCCGGTAGTCCCGGTCACCGGGGTCGTCGTGGCTGCCGTGACCGTCCCCGGGGCCGGGGGCGCCCTGTCCGGGCTCCTGGCGCTGCCCGGGCTCGGCCGGGCGGGCCTGCTGCGGGATGTAGGCGGTCTGCTCGGCGACGCGCGGCTGCTGACCGCTGGTGGCGGTCTGCCCGTAGGGGTCGTACCCGTCGTAGGTGTCGTACGAGGTCACGGGCGGCTGCCGGCCGGTGCCGTAGGGGTCGTAGGGCGGCACCGGCTGCTGCTGGCCGGTGGCGTACGGGTCGTAGCCGTAGCCCTGCTGCTGCGCGTAGGGGTCGTACTGCTGCTGGGCCTGCTGTGGCTGCTGCTGGGCCGGCACCTGCCGGTACACAGGCCGGCCGTACTCGTCGTAGCCGACGAGCTCGTACTGCCCGTCCCCATACCCCGCGTCGTATCGGTCGTTCACCGGTGCCCCTCTCGGCTCACTCGCCGCGGTACAGCTGTCGCTTTGCGATGTAGCGCACGACTCCGTCCGGCACCAGATACCAGACGGGGTCGCCCTTGGCGACTCTCGCACGGCAGTCCGTGGAGGAGATGGCGAGGGCGGGAACCTCGACCAACGAGACGCCACCCTCCGGAAGCCCGGCGTCGGTCAGGACATGACCCGGCCGGGTGACCCCGATGAAGTGCGCGAGGGAGAACAGCTCCTCGCTGTCGCGCCAGGTCAGGATCTGGGCGAGGGCGTCCGCGCCGGTGATGAAGAACAGGTCCGTGTCCGGATTGAGGGAGCGCAGGTCACGCAGGGTGTCCACGGTGTACGTGGGGGCCCCGCGGTCGAGGTCGATACGGCTCACCGAGAACTGCGGGTTCTCGGCGGTCGCGATGACCGTCATCAGGTAGCGGTCCTCGGCCGGGGACACACTGCGGTGGGTCTTCTGCCACGGCTGCCCGGTCGGTACGAACACCACCTCGTCGAGGTGGAACTGCGCGGCCACCTCACTGGCCGCCACCAGGTGCCCGTGGTGGATCGGGTCGAACGTCCCGCCCATGACGCCGAGGCGGCGCTTGGCCGGGGTCGACGGGCCGGTAGGCATGTCCTGCTCTCCCATGCGTGCAGACCCTACCGGCCCGGACTGTGGAGTCAGCGGTCGCGGTTGAACCGGGTGGTGATCCACAGCAGCAGCATCAGGGCGATGAACGCGCCACCGCCGGTGAGCAGGGGGTTGAGGCTCTCGTGGTTGCCGCCGTGCTCCTGGCCCTCGGCGGCGAGTGTGACCAACTGGGCAGCGGCGCTGTGGAAGCTCATCTTCGGCAGGACCTATCGCGTGTGGGCGGGATAAAGACGTCGGCTCATCGTAAGCGGGCGCCTCGGCCGCGCTCACGCCGACTCCGCCGTCGGGCAACCTTCGCGTGCCCTCAGTCGTCCTTCCGCCTGTAACCCCGAAGCAGGAACCACCCCGTCAGCACACAGCCGACGACCATCACGATCAGTACGACCCGGAGGAGATTCCCCGCTCCCTGCTCTTGAGCGGCGCTGAGCCAGTCGGTCGCGGCGATGTGGTGCATGGTGCGGGACTCCTTCGTCGTACTGCCCGACCACCGTATCTCCGCCTAGGCTGGAGCTTGCTTCGGGGGCGTACAGGAAAGCGCGGAGAAACACCGCGGAAGCGACACCGCAGAAGAAACACCAGGGCACACCGACGCACATGGGGGACCACATGTCCGACGACGGCCGTCAGCAGGGCGGGTACGAGAAGGTGCCGAGCAGGCAGCGCAGGCGCTTCCCGGACATCTCCTCGCGCGCGTACGAGCACCCGGCCGACCGCTCCGCCCTGGTCGCGCTGCGCAAGCTGAGCGGCTTCGACACGGTCTTCAAGGTCCTCAGCGGCCTGCTGCCCGAGCGGAGCCTGAGGCTGCTGTTCCTGTCGGACTCGGTGCGCGTCTCGGACCGGCAGTTCGCCCATCTCCACGACATGCTGCGGGACGCCTGCTACATCCTGGACCTGAAGAAGGTCCCGCCGATGTACGTCAACCAGGACCCGCAGCCCAACGCGATGTGCATCGGCCTGGACGAGCCGATCATCGTCGTGACCACGGGACTCGTCGAGCTGCTCGACGAGGAGGAGATGCGGGCGGTGATCGGCCACGAGGTCGGCCACGCCCTGTCCGGCCACTCCGTGTACCGCACGGTGCTGCTCTTCCTGACCAATCTCGCCCTCCGGGTCGCCTGGATCCCGCTCGGCAACGTCGCGATCATGGCGATCGTGACGGCGCTGCGCGAGTGGTTCCGCAAGTCGGAGCTGTCCGCCGACCGGGCCGGGCTGCTGGTCGGGCAGGACCTGCAGGCCTCGATGCGCGGCCTGATGAAGCTCGCCGGCGGCAACCACCTGCACGAGATGAACGTGGACGCCTTCCTGGAGCAGGCCGAGGAGTACGAGGCGGGCGGCGACCTGCGCGACTCCGTGCTGAAGATCCTCAACGTGCTGCCCCGCTCCCACCCGTTCGCCACGATCCGCGCGGCCGAGCTGAAGAAGTGGGCGGCCTCCCGCGACCACCAGCGGATCATGGACGGCCACTACCCGCGGCGCGGCGAGGACAAGGACACCTCGGTCACCGGCTCCTTCCGCGAGTCGGCGGCGAGCTACGCCGGGCAGGTGCGCAACAGCAAGGACCCGCTGATGAAGCTGGTCACGGACATCGCGGGCGGCGCCGGCGACCTCGGCAGCCGGGTGCGGCGGGGCTTCGGCGGCTTCGCGGGCGGCGGCGCGGGTCCCGGTACGGGCGGTGCGCCGGGCTCCGCGGGTGCGCCGGGCTCAGCGGGCACGGGGTCCACGGGCACGACGGGTGCCAATGGCTCCCCCGGCTCCGGTGGCCCGACCGACCCCGCGTCGAAGGAGCCGCCGCGCGACGAGGACTGAGCTCCCTCGCGCCCGTCTCCCGCCCCGCTCACGCCTTTGGCTGCGCGCTGTCCGCCAGCGTCCCGCACAGTGCCGCCGTGCCGTGCGGCGCGTACGGGTCTGTGCCGGCCGGGCCGCCCGCCCTGGCGGTCTGGCCGGCGAGCAGGGGGCGCAGGTGGTTGGTGGCGTCGTCGGCACAGGACAGCGGACCGGCTTGGAGGACCGAGCCGACCAGCTCGGCCTGGTGCAACCGCAGGTCCTCGCGGTCGAAGCGGAAGTGGAGCTCGCGCCGGACGGTGAACAGCGACGCCTCCGCCCGGTCACCGGCCTCGGCCGGTCGCAGCGCGTACACGAACGTGTGGTCCGTGGTGACCTCGAGGGTGGACGCGTCGGCCTCGGTGGCCTCCAGCGAGCCCTGCACCCGGACCTTGCGGTCGGCGAGCTCGGCCCGGGCCGGGTCGAAGCGCACCAGCCAGCCGGTGGGGGCGTGCCGGCCGTCGGCGGTCGGCAGCGCGAAGCTCTGGTCGAACTGCTCCAGTTGATCCGGGTCGAGCAGCACCCGCACGGGCCTGGTCTGCCCGCCGGTGAGCACGTCGGGGTAGAGCGAGGAGCGGACGAGGTAGTCCTTCGCCGTGGTCAGGGCGGTGACGACCTGGGCGTCGGAGAAGTTCGCGGTGCGCCGGGCCGCCGGGAGCGCGATGCCCTCGGCGCCGACGCGGAACTGGGCGGCCGGACTGTTGGCGTACAGCTGTTCGGGGTCGGTGGCGCCGGGGACCCTGCCGTGCGGGGAGAGCGGTACGACCGTCATCCGCAGCGGCTCGGCGAGCCGGGCGCCCCCCGAGCTCTGATACGGGTGCCGTACGCCCAGGTAGATGGCGGTGCCGAAGGCGACCGCGATCAGCATGACCAGGATCAGGGCCTGCCGGGACAGGCTCCGGCGCATGGGCGGGCGGCGGCGTACGGCGGGCGCGTGGTCGCCGATGCGCTCCTGCGCGGAGAACTCCTGGAGGCGGGCAGCACGTACGAACGATTCGTCGAACACGACGGATCGGTATTCGTCGTCCGCTCCGTTGTTGGGGGCGCCGTCGGGTGTCCCCTCAGGTGGTTCTCCAGGCCCGCCCATATCTTCAGAGTAGGTCTGCCGAAGCCCCGGTAAACGCCCCGCTGCACGACAACTTCTGACAGGTACTCACCAGGTCTGCGAGCCTCTGTCCGGGCCTTGCCGGGCCTTCGGCCCGGGCTCTGCCAGGTCGTCCGGCCGGGCCGCCGGATCCGGCCGCTCAGGGGGTGCGCGGGACCGCTGAGACGGCCGGCCGGGAGTAGTCGGCGGATGCTGAGGGCGCCGCCGACGCGCCGTGCTCCAGGCCGGTCGAGGCGGGCGGCGGGACCGGGTCCTGGCGGTTCGAGGAGGCACCCCTGTAGACCGCGGCGAAGGCCAGCACGACCATGCCGATGCCCATCACGAGGGCGAGCAGCCAGGCGACGGGGCGGTGCCAGCGGACCTGTTTTCCGTAGGGCCCCGCGGTGCCGTCGTGGTCGTCGAGGACGTCGAAGTCGTCCAGGTCGTCGAAGTCCGGGTCATCGAGATCGCCCGGGTCGTCGGGGCCGTACCCGTCGTCGTAGCGCTCGCCCCGGCCGCGTGCCCGGCGGGCCTCCGCCTCGGACGCCTCGGCTCTCGCCTGCGCGGCGGCCAGTAGCCGATCGACCGCGGTCGGCTCGTGCACCACGGCCGCCCGTACGAAGGCCTCGTCGAACACCACGGAGGCGAACTCTTCGTCCGACACCCCGCGGTCGTGGTCGTCGTCGGGCTCCCAGCCGTCAGGGAACGGCGTGCCCCCCACGTCCTCCGGCACGGATCCAGAGTAGACCTGGGGGGTCAATTTGGGCAGACGGTATGGAAATTCATCCGCCTGCCGGGACCTCTCCCGGCCGCGCGCGCCGGGGTCGTGCGCCTCAGCGCCGTACGTGCCCGTCACCGGTCACGATGTACTTCGTGCTGGTCAGCTCGGGCAGCCCCATCGGCCCGCGGGCGTGCAGCTTCTGCGTGGAGATGCCGATCTCGGCGCCGAAGCCGAACTGGCCGCCGTCGGTGAAACGGGTCGAGGCGTTCACCGCGACGGTGGTGGAGTCCACCAGCTGGGTGAAGCGGCGGGCGGCCTGCTGGGAGCTGGTCACGATGGCCTCGGTGTGGCCGGATGTCCACAGCCGGATGTGCTCGACGGCCTTGTCCAAGGAGTCCACGACCGCCGCGGCGATGTCGTACGACAGGTACTCCGTCTCCCAGTCCTCGGTGGTCGCCTCGACGACGGTCGCCTTGCTGTCCTTGGCGTACGCCATCACCCGCTCGTCGGCGTGCACGGTCACCCCGGCCTCGGCGAGCGCCTCCAGGGCGCGCGGCACGAACCGGTCGGCGATGTCCCGGTGCACCAGCAGCGTCTCGGCGGCGTTGCAGACGCTGACCCGCTGGGCCTTGGAGTTGATCAGGATCTCGACGGCCGTGTCGAGGTCGGCGTCGGCGTCGACGTAGACGTGGCAGTTGCCGGTGCCGGTCTCGATCACCGGGACGGTGGACTCCTGGACGACCGTCCGGATCAGCGAGGCCCCGCCGCGCGGGATCAGCACGTCGACCAGGCCGCGCGCCCGCATCAGCTCGCGCACGCTCTCGCGGCTCTCGCCGGGCACCAGCTGCACCGCGTCGGCGGGCAGACCGGCGCCGCCCACGGCGTCGCGCAGCACCCGGACGAGGGCGGTGTTCGACTCGTAGGCTGAGGCCGAGCCGCGCAGCAGGACGGCGTTGCCGGATTTCAGGCAGAGCGCGGCGGCGTCCACGGTGACGTTCGGGCGGGCCTCGTAGACGATTCCGACGACGCCGAGCGGGACCCGCACCTGGCGCAGGTCGATGCCGTTGGGGAGGGTCGAGCCCCGGACCACCTCGCCGACCGGGTCGGGCAGCGCGACGACGTCACGGACGTCGGAGGCGATGGCCCGCACACGCTCCGGGGTCAGGGCCAGCCGGTCGACGACGGCCTCGCTGGTGCCGGCCTCGCGCGCCTTGGCCACGTCCTTGGCGTTGGCCTCGACGATCTCGCTCGTACGGACCTCCAGGGCGTCCGCGACGGCGAGCAGCGCGTCGTCCTTCACGGCCCGCGGCAGCGGCGCGAGGTCGGCGGCGGCGGCCTTGGCGCGATAGGCGGCCCGGGTGACCGGGGTCATGGAGTCGTACGGCGAAAGCGTGGTCATGAGGGAAGGGTAGTGCGCCTCAGCGGCCGGTCCCCCGGCCATCCCAAACCCCGAGACAAGCGCGCAAGGCCCTCAAAAGGGGTGTACTCCGACGGGTGCCGCGGGCAGCGGTCCGTAGCCCTCGGAGATGCGCTGGTGGTAGGTGGCCCGGTCGATGACCTCCAGGCCGACGATCTCCCACGGTGGTAGCCCGGCGGTCTGCCGGTGCTCGCCCCACAGACGCAGCGCGACGGCGGCCGCGTCGTGCAGGTCGCGGGCCTCCTCCCAGTACCGGATCTCCGCGTGGTCGTCGGCGTATCTGCTGGTCAGCAGGAAGGGGTGGTCGTGGGCGAGCTGTTCCAGGGCGCGCCGGAGCTCCGGCAGCGGGGCCGCCTCGCCGGAGACGCTGAGGGTGACGTGCCACAGCCGTGGCACGTCCTCGGGCTCCTCGCCCGGGTAGCGGTCACCGGCGGCGACGCTGGTGAGGGCCCGCTCCTCGCCCGCCGGGCGGGAGGAGGCTCCACCGGCACCGCCGCGGGACGCTGCCCCAGGGCGCACTCGTCTCACGACGGCCTCCTTTACACGATGGTCGAGCAGGGGTCGAGCCATGCCCGTGCGGAATCTGCCTCTGAGACAAAGTTGAGCAGGCCCCACAGGATCGCGGGGCGGTTTTGCGGAACGTCCACCTCAGGGCGGTGGCTTTTGCGGGGCGTTCCCCCTGTTTTCGGCCGCGCGCCGGGCTGCGTCAGTGGTGCAGGATCACCAGGTCGTCCCGGTGGACGACCTCACGCTCGTAGGCGGGGCCCAGGTCACGCGCCAGCTCCCGGGTGGAGCGGCCGATCAGCTGGGGGATCTCCTTGGCGTCGAAGTTGACCAGCCCGCGCGCCACGGCGTGCCCGCTGCCGTCCCGCAGTTCGACCGGGTCTCCCGCGCTGAACTCGCCCTCGACGGCGGCGATCCCGGCCGGCAGCAGCGACGTGCGGCGTTCCACGACCGCGCGCACGGCACCGTCGTCCAGGGTGAGTGCCCCCTGCGGCGCGGAGGCGTGCTGGAGCCACAGCAGCCGGTCGGCGGAGCGCTTGCCGGTGGGGTGGAAGAACGTGCCGGTGTCCTGGCCGGTCAGCGCGTCGGCGGCGTGGATCGCGCTGGTGAGGACCACGGGGATGCCCGCGGCGGCGGCGATGCGGGCGGCCTCGACCTTGGTGACCATGCCGCCGGTGCCGACGCCGGCCTTGCCGCTGCTGCCGATCTCCACACCGGAGAGGTCCGCCGGTCCCCGTACCTCCGCTATCCGCGAGGTGCCGGGCTTGCTGGGATCGCCGTCGTACACGCCGTCCACGTCGGAGAGCAGGACCAGCAGGTCGGCGTGGACCAGATGGGCGACGAGGGCGGCGAGCCGGTCGTTGTCGCCGAAGCGGATCTCGTCGGTGGCGACGGTGTCGTTCTCGTTGACGACGGGCAGGGCGCCCATCGCGAGGAGCTTGTCCAGGGTGCGCGAGGCGTTGCGGTGGTGGGCGCGGCGGCTCATGTCGTCGGAGGTGAGCAGCACCTGGCCGACGCGGACGCCGTAACGGGCGAAGGAGGCGGTGTAGCGGGCGACGAGCAGCCCCTGGCCGACGCTGGCCGCGGCCTGCTGGCGGGCGAGGTCCCGGGGGCGGCGGCGCAGGCCCAGCGGGGCGAGTCCGGCGGCGATGGCACCTGAGGAGACCAGAACGACCTCTCTCTCACCACCGCTGCGGATCTTGGCCAGCACGTCGACGAGCGCGTCGACCCGGTCCGCGTCCAGACCCCCGGAGGCGGTGGTCAGCGAGGAGGAACCCACCTTGACGACGATCCTGCGGGCCTCGTGCACGGCCTGCCTTGCCCCTGCCACCTTGCTGTCTTTCCCCTCGCGTAGGTACGGGTGCCGGACACCGCAATCTACGCGAAGCGGATCGGCCCCCGCGCATCGGTCCAGCGTCCGGACAGGGGGACGTGACGGACAATCGGGCCCGCCGGGGCCTCCAGTTCCTCTGCCGCACCACCGTGACCCGCGGACGTGCCCCTCGGGGGCCGACGGCGCCTGCGCGGTGTGCCTAGACGGCCGGCTGTCCGGCGTCCTCCGGTTCGACCTCCTCGACGGCCCCGGCCGCGGCGCGTGACTCCTGGCCGAGGTTGCGGGTCCGTGCCTTCAGCGCCAGTTCCCCCACCGCCGTGTCGAACCGGTCGATCGCCTTCGGCTCGTCCGGGCCCAGCAGATACCGCTTCAGCTCCTTGCGGTCCTCGGCCAGCGGGTCGGCCGCCGGGTCGCGGACCGCCGCCAGCAGCCCACCCAGCTCGGCGGCGCTGTTGGTGAGGATGACCGCGGCGCGCACGGCGGTGTTCTGCCGCTTGAACTCCTCGGCGCCCAGCTCGGCCGAGTCCGTCACGGCGTACGGCTTGCCACTGGCGATGAAGTCGGAGACCACGCTGGAGATGTCGGAGACCATCGCGTCGGAGACGTTGAAGCAGTCGTACAGGCGCGGCTCGGCGCCCGTGACGACACGGTGCTCGTACGACGGGAAGGAGCGCCAGTGGGCGTCGTTCCGCTCGGCGCGCAGCCGGGCGACCTCCTGGTGCCTCGCGAGGTCGGTCATGCCCTCGCGAGTGGCATCGGCCTCGTCGCCCTTCGCCCCGCCGGTGCTGCCGGACAGTTCGGCGAGCCGGGCCTCGATCCGGGCCAGCTCGGCCTGGGCGGCGCTCAGCGCGGCGGGGTCGGCGGTGAAGGCGGGGTCGGCGGCGCGCTGCGCGGCGGCCTCGCCGACCAGGGCGGCGATCCGCCGGTGGGCGGCCTTGGCCTCGGCGCTACGGGTGCCGATGAAGGGGTGCGGTTTGTACAGCACGCGCACCGGAGGGTCGGCCGTGACCAGCCGTCGCACGATGTTCTCGCCCGCGAGGAGGATCGACGTGTTGCCCGGGTTGTCGTCCCAGCCCTCCCAGGTCGGCGCGTACAGCACGGTGGGCATGTGATCGCCCCGCCCGCCCTGCCAGGTCCGGATCGGCGCCAGCTGCGGGCGGCCCACCTCCACGATGTCCTCGTCGCGGACACCGACGTCGGCGAGAGCGTAGCGGTCGCGGCCGGCACGGCCGGCGGTCCACACCTCGTCGTACACCTTGCTGAACGGGTTGACGCTGGCCAGCTTGTCGCTGTCGCCGTGACCGATGAAGACGTGCTTCATGCTCGGGACGCGCAGCATGTGGATGTTCTTGCCGACGTTCGCCGCGTACAACGTGACCCGCACGGTGGACAGGTCCATGTTCATCAGGTGCACCCCGCCGGGCACGCAGATCACGGGGACCGTGGTGGGCGCGAGGTTCTGCAGGACGACCCGCTCCCGCAGGATGATCAGCGGCTTGGTGTCCAGCCGCTCCATGGTCTCCAGCCACATGTTGACCTGGTACGCCGAGTCCTTGGAGCCGGAGAAGTACAGCACCGTCCGTGGCCCGTACTCGCGCAGCCAGTCGTCGACCCCGGCCAGCACGGCGTCCGGACGGGTCGGCACCCGGCGCCCGCGCACGTACGGCAGCAGCGCGAGGACGTAGGCGCAGCCCAGGACCAGGGTCACGGCGATGCCCGCGAAGCCGGCCACGGCCGAGTCGGCGGCCGCGGAGATCAGCACGCCGACGACCGCGGCGAGGTCGAGGTGCAGCATCTTCTCCGCCGAGCGGTGCAGCAGACGGCGCGGCGGAGAAGCGGGGACGCGGATGCGTGACGTGAGGTCGACGTTGCGGGTGGCGACCGGAAGCCGGCGGCGGTTGCGGATCAGCGTGACCAGGGCGCCGTGCGGGGCCTGGAGCCCGTAGAAGG
This sequence comes from Streptomyces sp. NPDC086077, assembly GCF_040686175.1. NCBI lineage: Bacteria > Bacillati > Actinomycetota > Actinomycetes > Kitasatosporales > Streptomycetaceae > Streptomyces > Streptomyces sp. NPDC086077. Next base: position 47,979 of record NZ_JBFBJT010000031.1, read on the forward strand.
CGATGAAGCAGCCGACCGCGCCGTAGAAGAGCAGGTCGTTCGAGAGGGAGAGCCGGGCCAGCAGCAGCACCAGCAGCAACTGCCGGATCAGGAAACGGATCGACAGACCGGCACGGACCTTGCTGAGCCGGTTCACCAGATAGCTGCTCCGGCGGTGCAGATAGTGGTCCGCCAGGTACGTCACGGCGGCCGCGGCCGCGAAGGCGGGGACGCTCGGGGCGAGCGCGGCCAGCATGAGGCAGGGATAGCCCAGCAGCATGAGGGCCGCCGCGGCCAGCTCGGCCGCGCTGCCCACCCGGGCGACGCGTATAGCGGTGGAGATCACGAAGAACCTGCTCTGTCGGGAGGGGCCGGTCTTGGTCGACGGTTCCGTACGGCTACCGGTGGGCGATCACGCCACGTTGTCCTGCCGGTCCAGGACACTGGCCAGCGCCTGCTCGAAACCGGAGGCCGTGACGGCACTCGCCGTCGGGTCCTGCTGGCGGACGTCGATGACATGGCCGGTCAGCTCGGACAGCAGCACGTCGAGCGAGGTACGCGCCACCGCCTCGGAGGAGAGCAGCGAGTTCGCGGGCTCGTCGCCGAAGGCCTTGGTGCGCATCGGGGTCGCGGTGCGCTCGGGGTTGACGCAGTTGACGCGGATGCCGTCGCCGGCCCACTCGTCGGACAGGGCCTGGGTGAGGTTCACCATGGCGGCCTTGGTCGAGGAGTAGAGGGAGTACTCGGCGCGGCCGCGGGTGTAGCTGCTGGAGGTGTAGAGCAGCAACTGCCCCCCGGTCTCGGCCAGGTACTTGTACGCCGAGCGCGCGATCTGGACCGGCGCCAGGTAGTTGACCTTCAGCGCCTCCTCGATGGTGGCGTTCTCGGTCTCGGCCAGCCTGCCGATGCGCAGCACACCGGCGGTGTTGACGACGTAGTCGATGCGCCCGGTCTCGGCGTAGGCCTGGGACAGCGCGTCGTCGACCTCCTGCGGGTTCTCGACGTGCGTGCCGGTGGTGGAGCGGCCGAGTGCGTAGACGTGCGCGCCGTAGGACTCGGTGAGTTCGGCGATGTCCTTGCCGATGCCGTACGAGCCGCCGAAGACGACGACGGTCTTGCCGGTGAGCAGCTCGCGGTAGCCGTTCTCGCCGATCTGCTCGGGCGCGGCCGTGGTGCCCAGCTGGAACAGCTTGTCGGCGATGAAGACGTCAACCGGCTGGGTGACCTTCATGTTGTACTCGTCACCCGCGACGACATGGATCGGCACTTGCGGCAGGTAGCGCAGCACGACCGAGCAGTCGTCCGTGGCCTGGAAGTTGGGGTCGTCCGCCGCGACCTCGTAGGCCCGCTTGATCGTGGAAAGCTTGAAGGCCTGCGGGGTCTGACCGCGGCGCAGCCGGGCGCGGTCGGGGATCTCGGTGATGAACTCGCCGTCCTCGCCGTGCGTCCGTGTGACGATGATGGTGTCGGCGGACGGGATGGCGACGTCCACGGCCTGGTACCGGTCGAGCGCGCCCACGCAGTCGTCGATGACGCGCTGCGACAGCAGCGGGCGTACGGCGTCGTGGAACAGGACGTTGAGGTCCTCGCCGTCGGCCAGGCCCGCGCCCAGCGCCGCGATGGCACGCTCGGTCGTCTCGTTGCGCGAGGATCCGCCCTCGATGACACGGGAGACCTTTTCGAACCCGGCCCTGGCGACGATCTTCTCGACGTCGGGCACATAGCCCGGTGTCATCAGCACGATGACGTCGTCGATGGAGTCGGCGTTCTCGAAGGTGGTCAGGGTGTGCTCGATGACTGCCTTGCCGGCGATCTTCAGCAACTGCTTGGGGATCGACAGACCCACGCGCTGACCGGTACCACCGGCCAGGATCACTGCGGTGGTTCGGGGCTTGGCTATGTGCTGTGACACAGGTGACCTACCTTTGGCGACTGGGAACTTGCAAAGGGTCCCACTTGCGGTTACCGCTGTGCAAGGCGAGGGACGACGGCCGAAAACGTACACGCAACCCGCCATTCACCTTGCACTACTGGCAGCCCCGCGGGACGTTCCGTGGACAGGCGTGCAAATGCTGTGAGTTACTGCACAATTGGTTTGGATTGCTGGATGACGCGCGGGTTCCGCGTAAGTAACACACTGTCGACGCGGCGCCGCCGGAGCCGTTTCACGCCGCGCTGTCCGAGGACCTTCACCAATTCTCTGTAAGACGTTCGGTGCACCGTACGCGACATGGCGGCGCCGCGCACCGGCGCGCGGCACCGCGGCCGCCCAGGCGGGAGACGTGGCTCACCATGCGACTGCGGCGGCCTCCGGAACCCGTCGCGGAGTGCAGATCTTCACATCCCGCGAATAAGGAGCGCACGCGTTCTTCATATGCGTCACGGCTTCATTGCCGACGAGCCCGGAAGGCGGCTCGCCGGGCAGCCCATTTCCCCGGAATTCCCTGCCGGGATTCCTCAGGATTTCGGTCCCGGCGAGCGTAAGTGAGCGATTCGCCGTGTCCGCGACGGGCTGCGACGACTTCTCCGGAAGGCCGAGGAGTGTCTCGAACATACCCATCGGGCCGTCCCGTCCAGGTCGTTCACAATCACAACGGTGACCCGCTCCGGCATCTGACCCGGGGTTATTTCCTCAACCCGTGAGGTGTCAGACCACCCGTACCCCGGGCCGTCCGGCGTCGACCCGCAGGCGCGCCAGTGTGCTCGGCGTCGCCCGCGGCCCGAGCACGGTGTCGACGATCCTCACCCGCGCGTCGCTGCCGTCCTGACGGTCGCCGACGAACTCGGCGCCGACGACCGCGGAGGCCGGGTCGGCGAAGTCCTTCCTTGAGGTCGGCGACCACCGTGAAAGCTTCCAGTGCGGGTTGTCCGGCATGCGCGGGTCCCACTCCTAGATGCCGATCACCGGTGAGCACCACCGGATTGCCGGGGCGGAGGCGGGCGGCGCCGACAGGGAGACCACGTCCGAGCGAGGTCGACAGCGGTGGCGGGTCTGGTCAACTTCGGGCATCCTGCGGAACTCCCTTGCCACAGCGGCCTCTTGGTCGCTTCGGAAGCTCAACGGCCGGTCAGGCCGCCCGCTGAACACAGAGAGGCGCGTACATGACAAATGGGCGGACAGGAAGAGACCCGTTGCGGCAGAGAGACGGCGCGTGAAACGCCACCTTGCCCCAACGGGTCCCACGGACCGTCGGGCGGCCGCCGCCGGAGCGGCCGCCACTCAGCCTAGAACGGCTCGAAGTCGTCGAACTCCTGTTGGAGCTCGTCACGTTCGGCCTGCCGGTCGCGGCGCCGGTGCACGGCGGGGCGCTGCTCCTCGAAGCGGTGGTCCTCGCCACGGCGGCCCAGCATCTCCGCACCGGCCATGACGGTCGGCTCCCAGTCGAACACCACGGCGTTGTCCTCGGGACCGATGGCCACGCCGTCCCCGTTCCGGGCGCCGGCCTTGACCAGCTGATCCTCCACGCCGAGCCGGTTGAGCCGGTCGGCGAGATAGCCGACCGCCTCATCGTTGCTGAAGTCGGTCTGCCGCACCCAGCGCTCCGGCTTCTCGCCACGCACCCGGAACAGCCCGTCCTCCTCGCGCACCACGGTGAAGCCCGCGTCGTCCACGGCCTTGGGCCGGATGACGATCCGCGTCGACTCCTCCTTGGGCCGGGCGGCACGCGCCTGCGCCACCAGCTCGGCCAGCGCGTACGACAGTTCCTTCAGCCCCGTCCGCGCCACCGCCGACACCGTGAAGACGCGGTAGCCGCGCGCCTCCAGGTCCGGCCGCACGATCTCGGCGAGGTCGTTGCCGTCCGGCACGTCGATCTTGTTCATGACGACGATGCGCGGCCGGTTGTCGAGACCGCCGTACTCCCGCAGCTCCGCCTCGATGACGTCCAGGTCGGAGACGGGGTCACGGTCGGACTCCAGGGTGGCGGTGTCCAGCACGTGCACCAGCACACTGCACCGCTCCACGTGCCGCAGGAACTCCAGGCCCAGCCCCTTGCCCTGGCTGGCGCCGGGGATGAGACCGGGGACGTCGGCGATGGTGTAGACGGTGGAACCGGCGGTGACGACACCGAGGTTCGGCACGAGCGTGGTGAACGGGTAGTCGGCGATCTTCGGCTTGGCGGCGCTGAGCACGGAGATCAGCGAGGACTTGCCGGCGCTCGGGTACCCCACGAGCGCCACGTCGGCGACGGTCTTGAGTTCCAGCACGACGTCCTGGAGATCGCCCGGCTCACCGAGCAGCGCGAACCCGGGCGCCTTGCGCCGGGCCGAGGCCAGCGCGGCGTTGCCGAGCCCGCCCCGGCCGCCCTGCGCGGCGACGAAGGAGGTGCCGTGCCCGACCAGGTCGGCGAGGACGTTGCCCGCCTTGTCCAGCACCACGGTGCCGTCCGGCACCGGCAGCACCAGGTCCTGGCCGTCCTTGCCGGAGCGGTTGCCGCCCTCGCCGGGCTTGCCGTTGGTGGCCTTGCGGTGCGGGGAGTGGTGGTAGTCGAGCAGCGTGGTGATCGACTGGTCGACGACGAGGATCACGTCCCCACCGCGCCCGCCGTTGCCGCCGTCGGGTCCGCCGAGCGGCTTGAACTTCTCACGGTGGACGGAGGCACAGCCGTGGCCTCCGTTACCCGCGGCGACATGCAGTTCGACGCGGTCCACGAAGGTGGTCATGGTGCGGTGCCTCCAGTTACGTGCGGGAATGTCTTTTGTACAACACGCGAAAGGCGGACCCGCTTCCCCGGAGGGAAGTGAGGCCCGCCTCGCGAAAGCTTCCGATCAGGCGACCGGAACGATGTTCACGACCTTGCGGCCACGGTGGGTACCGAACTCCACCGAACCGGCCTGCAGCGCGAACAGCGTGTCGTCGCCGCCACGGCCGACGCCGGCGCCGGGGTGGAAGTGCGTGCCACGCTGGCGGACCAGGATCTCGCCCGCGCTGACGACCTGACCGCCGAAGCGCTTCACGCCGAGGCGCTGAGCGTTGGAGTCACGACCGTTACGGGTGGACGATGCGCCCTTCTTGTGTGCCATCTCTCCTCAGTCCCTTACTTCGCAGCCGCGGGGATCTCAGTGACCTTGATCGCCGTGTACTGCTGGCGGTGGCCCTGACGACGGCGGTAGCCGGTCTTGTTCTTGTAGCGCAGAATGTCGATCTTCTGGCCCTTGTGGTGGTCCACGACCTCGGCCTGGACCTTGATGCCGGCCAGCACCCACGGGTCGCTGGTCACAGCATCGCCGTCGACAACGAGCAGGGTCGAGAGCTCGACCGTGTCGCCAACCTTGGCAGTGGAAATCTTGTCAACCTCAACGATGTCGCCGACAGCAACCTTGTGCTGGCGACCACCGCTGCGCACGATGGCGTACATGCGGATCTCACTCTCTCGCTCGGGAACGGCACCCCCGCAGTCCAGCCGCGACAGGCGAAGCGGCCTCTCCGAAGCGCCCGGCGCTCCGGAGGAAGAGGTTTACGGGGATGTGGCATGCCACTCGACACGCCGACGGCCAAGATTACGGGGCCCGGCTTGAGGGGTCAAACCGGGCCCCCTGGGACGCCGCTCCGGATCAGTTGGCGCGCCTCACGTCCGCAAGGCATGCGGAGCGAAAGCCTGGATGTCGCCCATCGCGTCCTCGGCACGGCAGCCGAGCGAGACACTCGAGCAGGAGCGCCTCGACCTAGGTGTGGGCGTCCTCGACCGTGAGGTCGTGCGTGCGTCGGCGCTCGTCGAAGGCGCGGGTGGCCGTGAGGGTGACCGACTCGCCGTCCGCGGTGTGCAGACGCATGCCCGGCCTCAGATCTCCGGCCTCGATCCACGCCTGCTCCGTGCCGAGCGGAGAAGGATCACAGGGACCTCCACATCTCACGCATGGCGTGGCCATCTCCCTCGTCGCGGTCGCACGCGGCACACAAGAGCGCGGGGCACCCCGACCCTCGGGGTGCCCCGCGCTCGACCGCTGTGTGAAGGGCCGGTCAGTCCTCCGTCGAGACCGACACGGTCGGCTGCGACTGCTCGGCCGCCGCCGTCTTCTTCGACGTCGCCTTGGTGGCCTTGACGGCGGTCGCCTTGGTGGTGGACTTCGCCGCCGTCTTCTTGGCCGTCGCCTTCTTCGCGACCGTCTTCTTGGCCGCTGTCTTCTTGGTGGCGGCCTTCTTCGCCGTGGCCTTCTTCGCCGTCTTGCGGGCCGTCTTCCTGGCCGGGGCGGACTCCTCGTCGCCCTCACCCTCGTGGACGGCCTCGGCGGCGGCCGCCCTGGCCTCCACGAGGGCCTGCTCGGCCTCGTGGGCGGCCTGCTCCGCGACCGGCTCCTGCGTCTCCGCCGACGGGACGACCAGCACGGCCGCCTCCTCCGGCGCGGTCGGCGCGGTGGCCTTGCGGACCGCACGGCGGCGCGGACGGGCCGGGGCGGCTGCCTCGGCGGGCGCCTCGGCCTGCTCCGGCTGCGCCGGGACAGGCTCCTGCGCGGCCTCCGGCGTCTCCGGCACGGCCGGCGCGGTCTCGGCGATCGTCACCACAGCCGTCTCGGCCGACGCCGACGCGGGCGCCCCGGCCGGTGCGCTCACCTTGCGGGTGGCGCGACGGCGCGTACGGCCCTTGGGCGCGGTCTCCTCGGCGGGAGCCTCCGCCGGGGCGGCCTCGACCACCGGGTCCTCGACGGCCATCGGCTCCGCGTGTGCCGCGGCGGCCGGCTCCGGCTGCACCGGACGGGCGGCCTCCTCCTCGACCGTCACGTCCTGAGCCGTGGGCACCGGCAGGCCGGCCTCGCTCTTCGGCGCGGGCGCGCCCGCCGGAGCGGACGCCCGACGGCTCGACCGGCGGCGCGAACGACCACGCGACGCGGCGGCCTCGGCCTCGGCGACGCTGCTGTACAGCTCCTCGTCCGGCGCGAACTCCGGCGACGCCAGCGCCACCGGCTCGGCGACCTCGGCGGCGACCTCGGACTCGGTCTCCGCCTCCTCCTCCGCGGTCCCGCCGGCCACCACCTCGTGCGTGTGCTCCGGGTGCTCGGCACCGGCCCGCGCGCGCTTCTTGCGCTTGCCGCCGCCACCGCTCGCCGTCGGCTGCTCCAGGTGCACGATGACGCCGCGGCCGTTGCAGTGGACGCAGGTCTCGGAGAACGACTCCAGCAGACCCTGGCCGACCCGCTTGCGGGTCATCTGGACCAGGCCCAGCGAGGTCACCTCGGCGACCTGGTGCTTCGTACGGTCCCGGCCCAGGCACTCCAGCAGGCGCCGCAGCACCAGGTCCCGGTTGGACTCCAGCACCATGTCGATGAAGTCGATGACGATGATGCCGCCGAGGTCGCGCAGCCGCAGCTGGCGGACGATCTCCTCGGCCGCCTCCAGGTTGTTCCTGGTGACCGTCTCCTCCAGGTTGCCGCCCTGGCCGGTGAACTTGCCGGTGTTGACGTCGACGACGACCATCGCCTCGGTCCGGTCGATCACCAGCGAACCGCCGCTGGGCAGCCAGACCTTGCGGTCCAGCGCCTTGGCGAGCTGCTCGTCGATCCGGTACGTCGCGAAGACGTCGACCTCGGAGGTCCACTTCGACAGCCGTCCGGCCAGGTCGGGCGCGACGTGCGCGACGTAGCCGTGGATGGTCCCCCAGGCGTCCTCGCCGCTGACGACGACCTTGGAGAAGTCCTCGTTGAAGATGTCGCGCACGACACGGACGGTCATGTCCGGCTCGCCGTACAGCAGAGTCGGCGCGTTGCCGTTCTTGGCCTTCTTCTGGATCTCCTCCCACTGCGCCTGGAGCCGCTCGACGTCCCGGCGCAGCTCGTCCTCGCTCGCGCCCTCGGCCGCGGTGCGCACGATGACGCCCGCGTCCTCGGGGACGATCTTCTTGAGGATGGTCTTCAGCCGGGCCCGCTCGGTGTCGGGCAGCTTGCGGCTGATGCCGGTCATCGAGCCCTCGGGCACGTACACGAGGTAGCGGCCCGGGAGGGAGACCTGGCTGGTCAGACGCGCGCCCTTGTGCCCGATGGGGTCCTTCGTGACCTGCACGAGCACGGACTGGCCGGACTTCAGTGCGGACTCGATGCGGCGCGGCCCGTTGGCCATGCCCAGCGCCTCGAAGTTGACCTCGCCTGCGTAGAGGACCGCGTTGCGGCCCTTGCCGATGTCGATGAAGGCGGCCTCCATCGACGGCAGCACGTTCTGCACCTTGCCGAGGTAGACGTTGCCGACGTACGAGGTCGACTGCTCCTTGTTGACGTAGTGCTCGACGAGCACGCCGTCCTCCAGGACACCGATCTGCGTACGGTCGCCGTGCTGGCGGACGACCATCACGCGCTCGACGGCCTCGCGGCGGGCCAGGAACTCGGCCTCGGTGATGATCGGAACCCGGCGGCGGCCCTGCTCACGGCCCTCACGGCGGCGCTGCTTCTTCGCCTCCAGTCGCGTGGAGCCCTTGATGGACTGCACCTCGTCGGACGGCTCGGCACCCTTCTCCCGCAGCGGCCGCGGCTCGCGGACCTTGACGACCGTGCGCTCGGGGTCGTCGGCGGACGGCTCGGTGTCCGGGCCGCTGTCGCCGGCCCGGCGACGACGGCGGCGGCGACGGCGGCTGGAGGACGAACCCCCCAGGTCTCCGCCGGCGCGGTCGTCCTCGTCGGCGTCCTCGTCGATCTGCTCGGCGGTGTCCTCGGCGTCCTGCGCTGCCTGCTCGGCGGCGAGTTCGTCGCCGTCACCGTCGGCGAAGTCACCGGACTCGCCCCGACGGCGGCGCCGGCCACCCCGGCGGCGGCGGCGACGGGACCCGGTCTCCTCGCCCTCGTCGTCCTCGACGGTGTTCTCGGGGCCCTCCTCGGGCTCCTCCACCTCGTCGTCCACGGCGGTCTCGACGGCCTGCGTCTCGGGCTCCTCCGCGGGTCCGGCAGCCCGGCGCCGGCGGCGACGCCGCGACCCGGTCGGCTCCTCGGGGAACTCCTCGGCCTCGGGGGCCTCCTCCGCCGCCTCGGCGGCGGCTTCGGCGGCGGCCCGCTCGGGCGTCTGGAACCTCGGCTCGGTGAACACCGGCGGCTGGAACACCGCGACCGCGGGCCGCGCCGGCGGACGCAGTGCGTCGCCCTCGCCGGACCCGGACTGCGCGGGCGCGGCGAACCCGGTCGCCGCCTTGCGCACGACCCGTCGCCGCGCACGACGCGTGGCACCACCCTGTTCGGCGGCGCCCTCGGCCTCGGCGGGCTCGGCGGGCTCGGTCACGGCGGGCTGCTCGGCCCGCGCGGGCTCGACGGATTCCGCGACGGCGGCCTCGGCGGCCGCCTCGGCGGCGGCACCCCGGCGGCGGCGCGTACGACGCGGCGCGGCGGCCTCGTCGGCCTGCTCACCGTCGACCTCGACGCCCTGCTCAGCGGCGGTCTCGACGGTCTCGTCCGCGGCGGTCGCGGCCGTCTCGGCGGGCGCCGTCACCCGGCGCGTGGCCCGGCGACGGGCGCGACGCGGAGCGGCTTCGTCGGTCGCCTCGCTCTCCTCGGCGGCGGCGATCCCTGCCGATGCCTCGGTGGCGGGTACGACGTCATCCTGCTGCGCGGTTCCGGCATCGGCCGGGGTCTCGGTCGGCGCCGAGACCCGGCGGGTCGCCCGGCGGCGGGTGCGCCCGGCGGGCGCGGCCTCCTCGACCGGCGCGGACTCCTCGGCGGCGGCACCGGCGGCGGGCACCTCGGCGCTCACGGAC
>NZ_JBFBJT010000032.1:0-1753 GCF_040686175.1 Streptomyces sp. NPDC086077
GACCGCCGACGCCTCACCGGCAGCCCGCGGAAACCTGCGGTGCCCACCGGCAGCCTGCGGTGCCCACCGGCAGCCTGCGGTGCCCACCGGCAGCCTGCGGCACCCCGCCGGCAACTCCCGGCAGCCTGCGGGGTCCCACCGGCAGCCTGCGGCGCCCCACCGGACCTGCGGCACCCCACCGGCAGCCTGCGCCACCCCACCTGCAACGCCCGGCGCCCCGCCTGCAACCTCCCGCGCTCCCGAGCACCCCCGCCACAACCCCCCACCCCGCCGACGTACCCTCCCAGCACCCGCCCCGCTCCGAGGAATGCCCTGTGATCCCACCCCTCGCCTCCGACCTGGCCGCCCGCGCCAGGGCCGCGGCCCACCCGCACGCCGACGCCTGCGCCTGCGCCTGCGGAGCGGTGGTCACCCTCGCCGACCGTGCCGACGCCACGGTCGTCCGGCACGCGGGCACCGTCGCCAAGGCGCATGCCCCGGACACCGACGCCGCCGAACTCACCGCCCGCCTCACAGCGGCCGCCCGGACACCCGGCGTACTGCTCGCCCCCCTCGCCCCGACGCCGGTCGCCCTGCACGGCAGGCCGGTGACCTTCTGGCCATACGGCAGCCCGGTCGACCCCCACGCCCCGGACGCCGCCCCTTGGGAGGCCGCCGCCGCCCTCCTGGCCCGTCTCCACCGCACCCCACCTCCCGTGCCGCTCCCTCCCATGCGCGGCCCCGCGAAGGCCGCCCGGGCGATCGCCGGGCTCCGGGCCGCGGCACGGAACTCCGCCTCCCACGCCGTACTCCGGGCCTGGGCCACCCTCCCCGCCTGGGCGCGCGGCGAGAGCCCCCTCCCGGACACCGGCACCCTCTGCCACGGCGACCTCCACCTCGGCCAGCTCGTCCGGCATCCCGCGCCCGACGGTCCCTGGCTGCTGATAGACGTCGACGACCTCGGCGTGGGCCCCGCGGCCTGGGACCTGGCCCGCCCGGCCGCCTGGTACGCCTGCGGACTGCTCCCGCCCGACGAGTGGACCCGCTTCCTGACCGCCTACCGGGCCTCCGGCGGCCCGGCCGTTCCACCGCACGGAGATCCCTGGCCCGCCCTGGACGTCCCGGCCCGCGCCCTCACCGTCCAGACCGCCGCACGGGCCGTGACGAAGGCCGTCGAGGCGGAGCAGCTCCTGGACGACGTGGAGCAGTCCCTCGTCGACGCCTGTGCCCGAATGGCATCCGTCCCCGCCCAGTTGTCCCGGAACCTCGCGAAGTAGGGTGCAACCGACCGCAGCCGGACAGAGTCTGTCCTGGCGAAACACGAAGCAGGACCAACCGGCGAGGAGTTGAACCGACGATGCAGTGTCCGAAGTGCCATGCGCCCATGCACACGTACAACCGCAACGGCGTGCAGATCGAGCAGTGCTCGGGCTGCCGCGGAATCTTCCTGGACTACGGCGAGCTGGAGGCTCTGACCCGTCTGGAGTCCCAGTGGTCCCAGCCGGCTCCGCCGCCCCCGCCCGCCGGACAGGCCTACCCGGCCCCGCCCGCCCCCGCCTGGGGCGCCCCGCACGGTGGGCACCACGGCGGCCACCACGGCCACCACCGCAACAAGAGCTTCGGCCGCATGCTCTTCTCCAGCTGAGCGGAGCGCGCCACGACGAAGCCCCCGGCCGTGCGAGACGGCCGGGGGCTTCGGTGTGTGGACGATACTGGGATTGAACCAGTGACCTCTTCCGTGTCAGGGAAGCGCTCTCCCGCTGAGCTAATCGTC
>NZ_JBFBJT010000032.1:1850-57401 GCF_040686175.1 Streptomyces sp. NPDC086077
TGCGAGACGGCCGGGGGCTTCGGTGTGTGGACGATACTGGGATTGAACCAGTGACCTCTTCCGTGTCAGGGAAGCGCTCTCCCGCTGAGCTAATCGTCCTCGGGACCACGGATGTGACTCCAGGGAGCCGATCGTGGGCACTGCGTGCGCGATACTGGGATTGAACCAGTGACCTCTTCCGTGTCAGGGAAGCGCTCTCCCGCTGAGCTAATCGCGCGGGTAGGGATCTTCGAGAAGATCCAGTGGACGATACTGGGATTGAACCAGTGACCTCTTCCGTGTCAGGGAAGCGCTCTCCCGCTGAGCTAATCGTCCTTGGAGGTGGAGACGGGATTTGAACCCGTGTAGACGGCTTTGCAGGCCGTTGCCTCGCCTCTCGGCCACTCCACCAGGAGTGTAGGGAACCGGGAGGATCCCCTCTTCCTGCGAGCGGACGACGAGGTTCGAACTCGCGACCTCAACCTTGGCAAGGTTGCGCTCTACCAACTGAGCTACGTCCGCCTGTCGTTTCGGTCGGCTCACGCGTCCCGGCGACGTGTTGAACTCTAGCGGATTCCGGGGCCAGTACAAAAACGCGTTTGTGCAGCGTGCTGCGCTGTGCCTGGTCACGCGCGAGGCCGGACCGTCCAGAAGGACACGGCCGGGCCACTCGCGAGACACCCGCCATAGACTCGACAACGTGCTCGACCTCCCACCTCTCGCCCGCTTCGGCGACCGCGTCGCCGGCGGACTCCTCGATGTCACCAGCGACCCCACGGCCCTCGACTCCACTGGTTTCTGGGCCGTCGCCGCCGACTTCGAGGGCCGTCTGACCTGCGCGCGCTTCGCGGACGTGAGGGAGGAGCCGGTGCCCTCACCTGCCCCGGACGCGTGGCGCGGCCCGGCCGTCGGAGACTGGACCTCGTCCCTCGACCGCGCCTCGTACACGGCGGGAGTGCGCCGGATACGGCGGCACATCGCGGCCGGCGAGGTCTACCAGGCGAACCTCTGCCGCGTCCTGTCGGCGCCCATCGCCCGGGACGCCGACCCCGACGCCCTCACCGCGCTGCTGGCCCGCGGCAACCCGGCCCCCTATGCCGGAACGATCCGCCTGCCCGCGCACGGAGTGGAGATAGCGACCGCGTCCCCCGAACTCTTCCTGCGCCGCGCGGGGCGAGTGGTCGAGTCGGGTCCGATCAAGGGCACCGGCCGCACCGAGGCGGACCTGCTGGAGAAGGACTACGCCGAGAACGTGATGATCGTGGACCTGGTCCGCAACGACCTCGGCCGCGTCTGCGCGTCCGGCACGGTGACCGTCCCCGATCTGTGCGCGCTGGAGAAGCATCCCGGGCTGGTCCACCTCGTGTCCACCGTGCGCGGTGAACTGCGCGACGGCGCGGGCTGGCCGGAGCTGCTCGCCGCCGCCTTCCCGCCCGGCTCGGTCACCGGCGCGCCCAAGTCGAGCGCCCTGCGGATCATCGACGCGCTGGAGACCGCTCCCCGGGGACCGTACTGCGGGGGCATCGGCTGGGTCGACGCCGACCGGGGGACCGGTGAGCTCGCCGTCGGCATCCGCACCTTCTGGTTCGACCGTGCCGAGGGCCTGCTGCGTTTCGGGACCGGCGCGGGGATCACCTGGGGATCGGACCCCGAGGGCGAGTGGCGGGAGACCGAACTGAAGGCATCCCGGCTGCTCGCGGTAGCGTCGGGGGCGTACGAGGTGAGTGGAGAGGGACTGTGATCGTGCTGTGTCCGTCCGGGGGCGCCCCCCGGACGCCCGGCCGCAGCCAGGTCCCCGGCACGGAAATGTGAGGTGGGGACCAGTGAAGATCTGGCTCGACGGCGGGCTCCAGGAAGCCGAATCCGCCCGTGTCTCCGTCTTCGACCACGGGCTGACCGTGGGCGACGGCGTCTTCGAGACCATCAAGGCGGTCGACGGCGCACCGTTCGCCCTCACCCGCCACCTCGACCGGCTGACCCGCTCGGCCCGCGGCCTGGGCCTGCCGGACCCCGACCTCGACGAGGTCCGCCGCGCCTGCGCCGCCGTGCTGGACGCCAACCCCATGCCGCTGGGCCGGCTGCGCCTCACCTACACCGGCGGCCACGGCCCGCTCGGCTCCGACCGCGGTGAGCATGGCCCGACCCTGGTCGTCGCCGTCGGTGAGACCCGGCGCCGCCCGGACTCCACCGCCGTGATCACGGTCCCCTTCACCCGCAACGAGCGTGGCGCCCTCACCGGCCTGAAGACCACCTCGTACGCCGAGAACGTCGTCGCCCTGGCCCGCGCGCACGAACAGGGCGCATCCGAGGCGCTGTTCGCCAACACCGTCGGCCGGCTCTGCGAGGGCACCGGCTCGAACGTCTTCGTCGTCCTCGACGGCGAGATCCACACCCCGCCGATCGCCTCCGGCTGCCTCGCGGGCATCACCCGCGCGCTCTGCGCCGAGTGGACCGGCGCGAAGGAGACCGACCTGCCGCAGGACGTGCTGGAGCGGGCCGACGAGGTCTTCCTGACGTCCACGCTGCGCGACGTCCAGGCCGTCCATCGTGTCGACGGCCGCGAACTGCCGGGCGCCGCGGGCCCGGTGACGGCCAAGGCCATGCGGATCTTCGACGAGCGGGCGGGCAACGACCTCGATCCGTAGAACCCTGGGAAATTCGGCGGACCTGGAGGTCAGGACCGGGTAGAACAGCCCTGATGACCACCACCCTGCGGCCGACCGAGCCGCTTCAGCGCGCGGCCGACGGGACGCGCTCCCGCCACTACCGGGTGTGCGTGAACAGCCGTCCCGTCGGCGCGGTACATCTCGGCACGTCACCCGCCTTCGGCGACTCGGTGGCGCGGATCCTCGACCTGCGCATCGAAGAACCGGACCGCCGCCGCGGACGGGGCACGGTCGCCGCCCTCGCCGCGGAGGAGGTGGCGCGCGGCTGGGGCTGCCGCCAGATCGAGGCGTCCGCCCCCGGCGGCGCCGAGGCGGCGCTGCGGCTCCTGTCGGCACTCGGTTACGTCCCGCGCAACCGCGGCATGGAGAAGCATCTCGGCGACACCCCGCCCGACCTGCCCGCCGGCAGCCACGCCCGGCCCATGACGGAGGCCGACTACGCCATCTGGCTGGAGCACGAGTCGCAACGGTACGCGCGTACCTGGATCGAGCGGGGGGTGCCCGAGGCCGAGGCGTACGCCAAGGCGCAGGGCGACCACGAGCGGCTCCTGCCGGACGGGGTGGCCACGGCGGACATGCGGTTCAGCGTCCTGGAACACGACGGCACGCGGGTGGGGACCCTGTGGGTGGCGTTCCAGGACGACACGGCCTACGTCTACGACGTCGAGTCCGACGCGGCACATCGAGGACGAGGGCACGGCCGTACGCTCATGCTGCTCGCCGAGCGGCAGACCATCGCGGCCGGCCGGCGTCTCCTCGGCCTCAACGTCTTCGCCGGGAACACCCCCGCCGAGCGGCTCTACGAGTCCCTCGGCTACACGACGACGCGGCACACCTTCTACAAGAACCTGCTCTGAGTGTCCCGGCCGTCAGTCCTGTCCGGCGAGCAGCCGGTCCGCGATCTCCTCGACGCGCTCGCGCAGCCCCTCCTGGCTCTTGCCGCCGTCGAGCCGCCGGCCGTCGATGACGTACGTCGGCGTGCCGGTCACGCCGATCGCCTTGCCCTCGGCCTGGTCGGCGTCCACGATCAGGATGTGCCGGCCGTCGATCAGCGCGGTGTCGAACTCCTCCGCGTCCAGGCCGAGTTCCCGCGCCACCTCGACCAGGAAGGTCTCCCCCTTGCGGTCCAATTCCTCGACCCGCGCCAGCACCGCCTCGACGTAGGGCCACCCCTGCCCCTGCTCGGCGGCCTCCTCGGCGGCCTGCGCGGCGGCGAAGGAGTGCATGTGCTTCTCCAGCGGGAAGTGCCGCAGCCGCAGTTCGAGCCGGTCGCCGTAACGGGCGCGCAGGGCGCGGAGGTCGTCCAGCGCGCCGCGGCAGTCCGGGCACTGAAGTTCGCACCAGACGTCGAGGACGGGCGCCGGGCGGTCGGGGGAGGAGTCGTTCATGCCGTCAGTCTCCCAGCACCGGCGCGCCGGTCCCAATCGGCTCCCGGGCTCCCGGCCGGGCGGCTGACCTGGAACGGGCCGGTCCCGGCTCCGACACTGCCCTGCGCCGCGCGCCCGTCCCGCCCGCCCCCGAGTCGTACGCCCCACCTGCACCTGCGGAGGAGCCGACCCGGAGATGTCCCTGATGTCCGGGCGGGGCATGGCCTGGCGGGGTTCGGCGGGTGCAGGATGGAGGAGGCGACGCGCACCGCTCGCCCGAGGCTGCCTGGAGGACCGGATGATCGCCGAGACCGTGTGTTCCGCCGTCGCCGCGGCCGGCCTGGGCATCGCGGCGGTGTCGGCGTTCCGCAGGCGTTTCCTCACCGCCACCCGTATCGCCGCCTATGCGCTGGTCCCGCTCGGCCTGGTCATGACCGGTGTCGTGGAGTGGGCCGCGGACACCGCGTTCAGCCCGGTGGCCTGGGCGGGCTTCGGTGTGCTCGGCGGTGCCTGGCTGCTGTTCCTCTCCACGCGGGCGGTGGAGCGGCGACGCGGCCGCAAGGGGCACGCGGTGGCCGGGGCGGCGCAGCACGACCCGGTGGCCCCGCAGGCCTCGGCCCCCTCCCTCGGCCCGGCGGCCCGCCCGGCCGCCAAGCCCCGCACCGAGCCGCAGGCCGCGCCCCGTGCGGGCGCCACGGACGACTTCAGCGACATCGAGGCCATCCTCAAGAAGCACGGCATCTGAATCCTGCGGCGACCGTCTGAAACGACCCAACGCTCGCTCCGGATGATCGGAAGCTGTCCGGCTCGCACCACAGACGTGCAGGTGATCACGGAATTCGGCGAACTCCCGCATGTTCGTGCGTCTTGATCGCGTTATGGCCGCCACCTGCGTCATCATCGCCGCGAGATGCTGGACACGACACAGAGCGATGCCGCGCCGCCGAAGGACGAGCCGCGCGGGTGTCTCTTCGCCCTTTCCCAGCCACCGCTGATGATCTTCCTTGCGGTGATCGGGTGTCTGCTGCTCATGGCTGCGTTGCACGATCTGTTCCTGCTGTGAGCCGTACGCGCGGTCCCCGGCGCCACCCGCCGGGAACCGCGTCGGCATCGACGTCCCACCGATCGGCTCGGCTGCAGTGATCCCGGGCGGGCGTCAGCCCGTCGCCTCCTTGCGGCGCGCCCGGTAGGCGGCCACATGCAGACGGTTGCCGCAGGTGCGGCTGTCGCAGTAGCGCCGCGAGCGGTTGCGGGAGAGGTCGACGAAGGCGCGCCGGCAGTCGGGCGCCTCGCAGCGCCGCAGCCGCTCCTGCTCGCCCGCGACCACGAAGAAGGCCAGCGCCATCCCGCAGTCGGCGGCCAGGTGGTCGGCGACGGACGCGCCGGGCGCGAAGTAGTGCACATGCCAGTCGTAGCCGTCGTGGTCCGTGAGACGGGGCGTGGTGCCGGCGGCGGCGATCAACTCGTTGATCATCCCGGCCGCGGCCCGGCCGTCCGGGGCCGCGAAGATCCCGGCGAACCGGCCACGGATCCTGCGCACCGCCGAGAGGTCGAACTCCGAGAGCACCCCGACATCGCTGATCTCGTGGTTCTGCACGAAATCCGTGAGAGCCGCGACGTCCGGCAGCCCGTCCGGCGTGGACTCGTCCTCCGGTGCGGTGTTCACCAGATCGACCACGGTGTCGAGCGCGCACCGGGTGTCGTGGGTGATCAGCACGTTTCGCTCCCTGGCCTGATGGTCGGGCGGACGCCCGCCGATGCTGGCCGATGGTAGTGGCTCCCCGCCACCGCCCCACCGCCCCCGGTGACATCCGGCCCGCCCTTGCCCCTAGAACGCCGCCGGACGCGCCCCGGTTCCCGAGAGCCCAGGAGCGCCGGATCGCATCCGTCGCTGCCGCGCGGGCGCGCAAAAGTCGTAACGGCTCTGGACGCGCGCCGCCCCAGCGGCTCTTCCGGTCCCACCTGCCCACCGACCGTCCACGCCCCGCAGGCCCCACCGGCCAGCGGCAGTGCACCCCCCAGCTCCGCGGACCTAGCTGTGGTCCATACCCCCGCAAGCCCCACCCACCGTCGATCCGCGTCCCCGTACGGCGCTGCGCGGACACGCCGCTCCCTGCTTGCGAAGACCCGGTGCCACGCAGACCGGCGCCGCCCCCGCGGAAACGCGGTGGCAGCGCCGGTGTGTGTCGTATGCGGTTGTCCTGGCGCGTGAGGGCCTGCCCGGAGGATCCTGCCGGAGACGGGCCCTGGCACGCTTCACGGTGGCCGATCAGTGCCGTCGGCTCGCTCCGACCTGATCCGCCGGACAGGCCCGAGCCGTCTCCCCGAGTGGACGGCCGGGCGGCTTGGTGGTGGTCTCGCCCTAGCTCTCCGCCAAAATGTGCGAGAGCTCCTGGTCAAGATCGAAGTGCCGGTGCTCCGTGCCGGGCGGCACGGCGGCGTCGGTTCGCTTCAGGAACGACTCCAAGGCCCGCGCCGGGGCCTCGAGCAGAGCTTCCCCCTCGGGGGAGCTGAGGGCGATGCAGACGACGCCCTGACCGTGACTGCGCGACGGCCAGACACGGACGTCGCCGGTTCCTGTGGGCCGGTGAAGCCCTTCGGCGAGGAGGTCGCGGGCGAACACCCACTCGACGGTTTCCTCGGCTCCGGTGTGGAAGGTGGCGTGCACGGCGTAGGGGTCGGCCGTGTCGTACCGCAGGCCTGCGGGGACAGGCAGGGAGGACTCGCTCGACACAACGAGGCGCAGGTGCAGCTCGCAGCTGACCGTGGTGTTCATAAGCGCCAGGGCCTTTCGCTCAGTGTGCGCTCGGGGATTCGCACGTCGGCGAAATCGACATGCCACCTACGGTGCCGTTGTAAACCCCTCTGAGGGTTTTGCGTGTGTTTACGTAACTCTTCCGGCCGAGAACGACTTCGTCCGATACGCCCATTCCGGTGACCGGAATCGTTCGGGTAGGGTTTGGCCGTATGAATACGGGGAGTAGTAATCCTGGCGAGGTTGCCGTGGCTACGGACGAGTCGGGGACGCGTGAAGCGCGGGGCGAGCGTGCCCTCGGTTCGCGCGCGCCGGAATTCATCAAGGCGCGGCGCCTGCTGCATGTCAGCTGGCAGGTGGGCGTCTTCCTCGTCGGTCTCGCGGTCGTGGGCACCGGCATCGTCCTGCTGCCGTTGCCCGGTCCGGGCTGGGTGATCATCTTCGGCGGCATGGCGATCTGGGCGACCGAGTTCGTCTGGGCCCAGTTGGTGCTGCGATGGACGAAACGCAAGGTCACCGAGGCCGCACAGCGTGCTCTCGACCCCAAGGTGCGCCGGCGCAACATCATCCTGACGTCGATCGGCTGCGTGATCGTGGCCGCGATCGTCGGGTTCTACGTCTGGAAGTTCGGCTTCATGATGCCGTGGAAGATCAAGGACCAGTGATCCACGGCGCGGGGCGCGGGGGTGGTCCGGCGTGGTCACCCGCACCCCCTGACATGGGGTAATGTACTTCCTGCGCCCGGGCGATTAGCTCAGTGGGAGAGCGCTTCGTTCACACCGAAGAGGTCACTGGTTCGAACCCAGTATCGCCCACCCGGAACACGGCCCATCTGCGAGACAGCAGGTGGGCCGTTGTCGTGTCACGCCCACTGTCGTCACCGTGAGTGTCCGCACTTCCCGGCCATCGAGGGCTGCGGTGCCGCCCGGCCCGTCCGTACGCCGACGGCCCCGACCGAGGTCGGCCCCAACCGGTTCTCTCCGGTCGGCGACCCCGCGCCCGAGAAATGTCTGCCCGCGTCATTGACGCCCTCCCGACCCCTCCGTACCTTGTGCCAGCAAGCGCTTACTTGAAACGATTCATAGGCGGATGGGAGGGTTCTGCGATGCACGGCGGCGGGAACACGGAGCGGCGGACGGTACTCAAGGCGGCCGGTGTGTCGCTGGCGACGCTGGGGCTGACGGCCGCCGGCTGCGGAGGTGGCGGCGGCGGGTCCGGCGACGGGATGGTGACGATCCGTTACGCCTGGTGTGGCGCGGAGGAGCGGACCAAGCGCATCAACCGGACCATCGCGCTCTTCGAGAAGAAGCCTTCTGGGAGAAGTTCCAGACGCAGGCCGCCGGTGGAAATCCGCCCGACGTATTCCAGAACTCCGTCACGTTTCTCCGGAAGTACGACAAGCGAGGCGTCCTTCTCGACCTCAAGTCCCAGGTCGACGCCGGGAATCTGAGCATGGATAACTTCCGGGCCGGTGTGGACAAGGTCGGCGAGGTGGACGGAAAGCTTCTCGGCATTCCCGTCGGATCCAACACGATGTCACTTGTCATAGGCGAGAAGGTGTTTGAAGAAGCCGGCGTCGAGCCCGAGCAGGGCTGGACGTGGGACGAGTACTTCGCCGCCCTGGAGCGGCAGTTCATGCGGAACCTGCCGAAGGGGCTCGACGAGGCCGCCCGGATCGACGGGTGCGGGCACCTGCGGATCTACTGGTCGATCATGCTGCCGCTGTGCCGGCCCGCCCTCATCACCAGCGCCATCTTCACCTTCATCAACGCCTGGAACGACTTCATGGGCCCGCTGATCTACCTCAACGAACCCGGCAAGTACACCGTCTCCCTCGGCATGATGATGTTCCGCGACCAGGAGGGCGTCGCCAACTACGGCGGCATGATCGCCATGTCCCTCGTGGCGCTGCTCCCCGTCATCCTCTTCTTCCTCGCCTTCCAGCGCTACCTCATCGACGGTATGGCGACCTCCGGTCTGAAGGGCTGACACGGCCATGGTGCGAACGCGCGTGAAGTCCCACGGGGAGTCCGTCATGGCCGAGCGGTTCGCGGTGTTCGCCGAGTGCCTGCTCACCGGCGTGTGGATCGCCGTCGCCGCGCTCGGCGTCGTCACCGGCCCGGCCGCCTTCGCCGCGGGCGCCTGGCATCTGCGCCGCCGTACCGCTCATGAGGGCGGCGGACTGCGGGAGTTCGCCGCGGACTTCCGGGCGGCCGCGCGGCGCGGGTGGTTCGTCGGGGTCGCCGGGTGGGCCGCGGCGGGCGCGGTCTGGGTGGACGTGCAGGCCGCGCGGGCCGGGATCCCGGGCGGGCCGTTCGTCGGGGCCGTCGGGCTGTGCGCGCTATCGGGGTCACCGTCGCCGGGTTGCGGGCGGCGGCGCGGTGGGCGCCGGGGGCCTCCTGGCATGCGCTGTTCGCCGGTGCCGGGCGGCGTACCCTGCGCGATCCGGCCGGATCCTTCCTGCTCGTCGGCGGGCTGGTCGTCGTCGTGTGTTCCGGTTGGTTCGTCCCGCCGCTGGCGGTGCCGGCGCTGGGGGCCGTCGCGGCGGCCGCCGTCGCGGTGGAGGAGCGGTACCGGCACCACTCGCGCTGTACGGGCTCGCCGCCATCGAGAACCTGGCGCTGCTCGGCGACAGGATGCCCCCGCCCTCGTCGGGGAGCGTGCGAAGAGCGCCGCCGCACGGGCGGCGGCGCTTGTTCAGGAGTGTGGTCCAGGCCACCTCGTACGCCATGAGTACCCGTACTCAGAACGTACTCAGACGCCGGACGCCAACGTCCCCGTCGGGGCAGACTCGGGCGCATGGACTGGACCTACTACCGCTTCCGCAGCCTGTGGCCCCTGCCCGCCCAGCCCGCCGCCGTGTACGCCGTGCTGGAGCGGCCCGAGGAGTACCCGCGCTGGTGGCGGCAGGTGCGTGAGGTTGAGCGGACCGACGGCGCCACCGGGGTGATCCGGATCCGCTCGCTGCTCCCGTACGACATGACCTTCACCGCGCGCGAGGTGCGCCGGGATCCCGGGGCCGGGGTGCTGGAGATCGCGATGACCGGTGACATCGAGGGCTGGGCACGCTGGACGGTCACCCCCGCGGGGAACGGGTGCCTCGCCCGCTACGACCAGGTCGTGGTGGTGAACAAGTCCCTGCTGCGCCGGCTGGCCGTGCCGGGGCGGCCCGTGTTCCGCGTCAACCACTGGCTGATGATGCGGGCCGGACGGCGAGGCCTGCTGGCTTACCTGGGCCGCGATCCCCAAGCGGTTTGAAGGAAACGCGGGGGCACCTGTATTGTTCAGTGCGTTCCCGGGCGATTAGCTCAGTGGGAGAGCGCTTCGTTCACACCGAAGAGGTCACTGGTTCGAACCCAGTATCGCCCACCGGGAGAGGCCGGTCCGCCGTGGCGGACCGGCCTTTTGCATGTCCGGCGGCCGATCAGGCCGCCGCCGCGAGCCCCGGACGCAGGGGCCAAGCCGGGTCCACGGCCTCCTCGTTGCCGCTGCGCGCGAACCACGCCTGCAGTCCCCGCGCCTGAGCCGCGTGCCACACCGCCTGCAAGGTGTGCAGCTCGGCGGGGGACAGGCGTTCCAGCCGGGACGCGAAACGGCGCCCTATGGCCCGCACGACGTCCAGCGAGGCCATCGCGTCCGCCGCCGCGTCGTGCGCGCCGTCCAGCGGGACGCCGTAGTGCTCGCACAGGTCGGTGAGCGTGCGGCGCCCCTTGCGGTAGCGGTCCAGATGCTTGTCCAGGACCCGGGGGTCGAGCACCAGCAGGGGCACCGACTCGAACCAGCGCCCCAGCGACGAAGCGCGATGCCGGCGCAGCTCGCGATCCAGGAGCGTCAGGTCGAACGGTGCGTTCATCACCGCCAACGGCCGCCCGGTGCCTGCCTGTTCGGCCAGCTCGGTGGCTATCTCATGCATCACCGGCGCAGGCCAGCGGCCGTTGCGCGTCAGATGCTCCTCCGTCAGACCGTGCACCGCCGTCGCCTCGGCGGGCACCGGCACGCCCGGGTTCACCAGCCAGTGGTGCACCCGGGGGCGCGTGCCAGGGGCGTCCTGGACGACGAGGGCGGCCGACACGATGCGGTCGGTCTCGACGTCCACGCCTGTTGTCTCCGTGTCGAATGCCGCCAGAGGGCCCTCGTACCAGCACGTCATACGTACACAACTCCTCGTTCACCCGCGGCAGCTGACGCACCGTCTTCTGCCCGTTTGGTGATACCCGGGCTGTTTGCGTCGTACGCCGGGGGGAGACAACAGAAGTACGGGTCCGTGCAGTTCAGCGGCACGTTTCGTGCGCGCGGCCCGACGCGGGGACATTCACTTTGCTTGGAAGGCTGCCGGCCATGGCGATAGCGCAGCCCGAGCGGGGCGGGCTGCTGCCCGAACGCCCGGGCCCCCATCGCGGTTCACTCGCCACCACCGCCTGCATGGAGACGTTGCAGGTGGGTTATCTGCACGCCGTCGCGGCCGCCGCCGGCTGCTCCCTGTCCCAGCCCTTTCCGGACAACGGCATCGACTGGCACGTCAGTCACAGCGCGCCCGGGCACACGATCGACGACGAGGTCACCATCAAGGTGCAGCTCAAGGCCACGTACCAGATCGCGCCCCAGCCGCCCGGCCGTTTCTTCTCCTTCACGCTCGACAACGACCACCTGGCGAAACTCGCCCGCACCCCGGTCTCGGTGCACAAGATCCTCGTCGTGATGCTCGTCCCGCGCTCGCAGGACGACTGGCTGCGCGCCAGCCACGACCGGCTCGACCTCAGGCACTGCTGCTACTGGGTCAACCTCGCCGGCCACCCCGTCACCGGCCGGCACCGGACCAACGTCCGCATACCGACCTCACGCATCTTCGACGACCGGGTGCTGTGCGAGATCATGACGCGGGTCGGGACGGGAGGCAGACCATGACGCACCGCCCGCTCGACGAGCCCCTGAGGGCCGTACGGCCCCACCCCGAGCCCTGGGAGCAGCCGCCCGAGCCCGGCCAGGTCGACCCCGCCGTGCTCGGCGCGCTGCTGCACCGGCACGGCTGGCAGCGCCGCGGCGGCGCCGCCGGACGCTACGGCCGCTGGACGCCGCCCGGGCCCGGCGCGGGGGGCACCAGCCTGCTCGTGCCGGAGAGCCGGGCGTTCCCCGACAGCGACGACCTGCTCGCCGAGGCCCTCCTGGCCCTCTCCCGCAGCGCCATGCCGTCCGCGCGCGAGGTGCTCGTCGGGCTGAGCGTGCCCAGCGACGAGATCCGCTGGTGGCGTGACATACCGAGTGGACCCGCGGGTGCCGCGTCCTGGACCGTCGAGGAGCAGCTGCGCTCCGCCGCCCGGCAGACGCTGCTCGCAGGGGCGCTCGCCACCCGCGCGTGTGCGGGCTACCACGGCGCCCGGCACAGGCGCTCCGCCGCCGTGATGCTGGAGAGCGTCCTGGTCGGCGCCGCGACGGGCGGCAGCTGCCTCACCGCCTTCGTCCCCGTCGACCCGGCCCGCCCGCTCGCCGTCCGCCTCCACCAGGCCCTCTACGCCGTCCGCGAGGCCATCGACTACCAGCGCGCCACCGGCGGCATGGACGCCTTCGACGGGGCCGTGGAAGCCGGTGTGAGCCGCGAGCTGACCGAGTCCCTGGTCGCCCTGGTGCGGGGTACGGAGGGCGCCCGCGTCGCCGTCGAGTGGGCGCCCGGCGCCGGTCCGCCCGAGGGCGGGGCCGGGCGCGGCGAGGCCGTCGAGTTCTCGCCGGGCGACCTGCCCGTGCTGCGCGAGGCCGGGGCCCGCCTTCTGCGCGAGGAGCCGTCCGTGCCGGTGCGGATCACCGGCGAGGTGGTGCGGATGCGCAGGTCGGAGCGGCGCGGCGCGGGGGCCGTACGGCTGCGGGTGCTGGCCGGCGCCGAGATACCGCACGTCCGGCTGACCCTGGACGAGGAGGACTACCGCATCGCCGGGCAGGCCCACCTCGTCGGGCTGCCGGTGCGGGTGCACGGGCGGCTGGAGAGCCGCGGCGGCTTCCGCAGGCTGACGGGCGCCTCCGGGGTCGTACCGGTGCAGGTGGACGAGGTGGAGCGGGACCAGTTGCTGAAGTCGTTGCAGGAAAACCCCGACTTCTTCGAGGAGGCCTGCGGCGGGGACTGATTTCGCCTGGGGTGGTCCGGGGTCGGTACGATCCCTTATTGCGCGCGCTCTCGGTACGGCGCCGCATCCACCTTCAGTCAGGAGAGACCGGTGTCAGACGTCCGTGTGATCATCCAACGCGATTCCGAGCGGGAAGAGCGCACGGTGACGACGGGCACCACGGCCGCCGACCTCTTCGCCGGCGAGCGCTCGATCATCGCCGCGCGGGTGGGCGGTGAGCTGCGGGACCTGACCTACCCACTCGCCGACGGGGACGAGGTCGAGGGCGTCGACATCTCCTCCGAGGACGGCCTGGGCATCCTGCGTCACTCGACCGCGCACGTCATGGCGCAGGCCGTGCAGGAGCTGTTCCCCGAGGCCAAGCTGGGCATCGGCCCGCCGGTCAAGGACGGCTTCTACTACGACTTCGACGTCGAGAAGCCCTTCCATCCCGATGACCTCAAGGCCATCGAGAAGAAGATGCAGGAGATCCAGAAGCGCGGCCAGCGCTTCTCCCGCCGCGTCGTCACCGACGACGAGGCCCGCGAGGAGCTGGCCGGCGAGCCGTACAAGCTGGAGCTGATCGGTCTCAAGGGCTCCGCCTCGCACGACGACGGCGCGGACGTCGAGGTCGGCGCCGGTGAGCTGACGATCTACGACAACCTGGACGCCAAGACCGGCGAGCTGTGCTGGAAGGACCTCTGCCGTGGTCCGCACCTGCCGTCCACCCGCCTGATCCCCGCGTTCAAGCTGATGCGCAACGCGGCCGCCTACTGGCGCGGCAGCGAGAAGAACCCCATGCTCCAGCGCATCTACGGCACCGCCTGGCCGTCCAAGGACGAGCTGAAGGCGTACCTGGAGTTCCTCGCCGAGGCCGAGAAGCGCGACCACCGCAAGCTGGGCAGCGAGCTCGACCTGTTCTCCATCCCGGAGCAGATCGGCTCCGGCCTCGCCGTCTTCCACCCCAGGGGCGGCATCATCCGCCGGGTGATGGAGGACTACTCGCGGCGCCGCCACGAGGAGGAGGGCTACGAGTTCGTCTACACCCCGCACGCGACGAAGGGGAAGCTCTTCGAGACCTCGGGTCACCTGGACTGGTACGCCGACGGCATGTATCCGCCCATGCAGCTCGACGAGGGCGTGGACTACTACCTCAAGCCCATGAACTGCCCGATGCACAACCTGGTCTTCGACGCGCGCGGCCGGTCGTACCGTGAACTGCCGCTGCGGCTGTTCGAGTTCGGCACCGTGTACCGGTACGAGAAGTCCGGCGTCGTGCACGGCCTCACCCGCGCGCGTGGCTTCACGCAGGACGACGCGCACATCTACTGCACCCGTGAGCAGATGTCCGAGGAGCTGGACAAGACGCTCACCTTCGTCCTCGGCCTGCTGCGCGACTACGGCCTGACCGACTTCTACCTGGAGCTGTCCACCAAGGACCCGGAGAAGTTCGTCGGCTCGGACGAGGCATGGGAGGAGGCGACCGAGACGCTGCGCGAGGTCGCCGAGAAGCAGGGCCTGCCGCTGGTCCCGGACCCGGGTGGCGCGGCCTTCTACGGACCGAAGATCTCCGTGCAGGCCAAGGACGCGATCGGGCGCACCTGGCAGATGTCGACCATCCAGCTCGACTTCAACCTGCCCGAGCGGTTCGACCTGGAGTACACCGCCGCGGACGGCTCCAAGCAGCGGCCGGTCATGATCCACCGCGCGCTGTTCGGCTCCATCGAGCGGTTCTTCGCGGTGCTCCTGGAGCACTACGCGGGCGCTTTCCCGGCGTGGCTCGCGCCCGTCCAGGCGATCGGCATCCCGATCGGAGACGCGCACGTCGAGTACCTGGAGAAGTTCGCCGCGACGGCGAGGAAGCAGGGGCTGCGGGTCGAGGTGGACTCGTCGTCCGACCGTATGCAGAAGAAGATCAGGAACGCCCAGAAGCAGAAGGTGCCGTTCATGGTCATCGCGGGCGACGAGGACATGGCCAACGGCGCCGTCTCCTTCCGTTACCGCGACGGCTCCCAGGAGAACGGCATCCCCGTCGACGAGGCCATCGCCAAGATCGCGAAGGTCGTCGAGGAGCGGACGCAGGTCTGACGCACTCCGAGGCACCGCAACGCCCCTGGGACGCTGTTCGGCTCCCGGGGGCCTTGCGTCGGTGATGTCCGTCGGCCCTGCCCGGTCCGGGCGGGGTTTCGCCGAGCCCCGGCGACACGCCGGGAATGGCCGAAGCAATATGCTGCCTTGCATGACGAGTGAGCCGGAGCAGCAGATCGGAGTGGGGACGCAGGACGCGTTCCAGCGCCTGTGGACGCCCCACCGGATGGCCTACATCCAGGGTGAGAACAAGCCCACCGGTCCCGGGGCCGACGACGGCTGTCCCTTCTGCGCGATCCCGGCGAAATCCGACGAGGACGGGCTGGTCGTCCGGCGTGGGGCGCAGGTGTACGCGGTCCTGAACCTGTACCCGTACAACGGCGGCCACCTCATGGTCGTGCCGTACCGCCACGTCGCCGACTACACGGACCTCACCGAGCCCGAGACGACTGAGCTGGCCGAGCTGACCAAGCAGGCGATGACGGCGCTGCGCGCGGCGTCGGGCGCCCAGGGTTTCAACATCGGCATGAACCAGGGCGGGGTCGCCGGCGCGGGCATCGCCGCGCATCTGCACCAGCACATCGTGCCGCGCTGGGGCGGAGACACCAACTTCATGCCCGTGGTGGGGCACACGCGGGTGCTGCCGCAGTTGCTGGCCGACACACGGAAGATGCTGGCGGAGGCCTGGCCGACGGCGTGAGAGCGCCGGCCGGCGGTGGGACGGCGCCCCTGCGGGGCATCCCCCAGAGGCATCCGTCCCGCCACCGGGCCGCCTACGCGTCGTACAGGTCGGCCTTCCGGGGCGACGGGTCCTGCACCGCCGTGCTGAGGAACGCCGAGCGGTTGCCGAACTTCTCGGTGTCCACGCCGTTCTCCTGAAGCACCCGGATCGCCGCCGAGTGGACCACGCGGAGCACCGGAGTGGCGGCGCGCAGCGCGTCGTCGGCCATGAACCGGTGCCGCCAGGGCTTCGCGGCCCACGCGTGCCGCAGGCCGAACGGCTCGGGCAGGGCCAGCGAGCCGCCGAGCCAGTTCAGCAGCGGCGGATACCAGGTCAGCGGCGCCCGGGCAGCCACCCGTACCACCTCGTCGGCGTCGACCAGCGGGAGCTTCACCGTCCGCGTCTCCCAGCGCTTCACGGACTTCTGCACCGACTTCTCCTTCGCCGCCGGCTTGGAGGTGAAGAGCGGGTGCACGGGGCCCAGGGCATGGCCGGTGACCTCGATGCGCAGCGTCTCGAAGAGGACGGTCACAGTGATCAGCATGGTGATGACCAGCTGCCCGTCCCAGAGCGTCCACTGCACGCCCAGGTAGTGCCGGTCTCCGCTGCCGAACTGCTGCTTGTTGCAGATGTCCTGTATGGCGTGTGACTTGACCTGGTACGCCTCCACGTCCGTGCCCCCCGGACGGGACACCGCCGTCGCGTTCTCGCCGATCGGCGTGACGACCCAGTGCCGGATCGACGGCTTGGGGAAGCCGCCCGTGTTCAGCGGGCCGCGCTCCAGCATGCGCAGCTGGTCGTGGATGGACCGCACCACGTCCCAGCTGCGGAAAGGATGGATCTCCCGGTCGGGATCGGCCGGGGAGAGGTCCTCCGCGAGCTGCCAGCTGCCCCAGCGGGTGCCCATGCCGAGTATGCCCTTGGGCCCGGCGTAGAAGACGGAGTTGGACTGCTGCTCGGCACCGAGCCGGGCGAGGGACTGGCGCAGCTGCTCGGCGGCGGTCTCGCCAGGGCTGCTCGGCACCGCCTCGGGCACCTTCGCGCCGACGCTGCTGCCCGACAGCAGGCTGTCCCAGCGCTCCCGCAGGTCCTTCGCGGTGCGCTCGCAGATCTGCTTGGCCCAGAACCAGCCGATCACCGGCATGACCACCGCCGCGCGCGCGTACCAGGCCCAGAAGCCGGTGAACGGCATCTGGACCAGGAAGATCACGGCCAGCGCCCCGACCGCGACGAGCAGCGTGGTCGCGAGCGTCGAGCCCCGCTTGGCCTCGCGCCGGGCGATGGTGGTGCGGATCGTGAACACCATCAGCCAGACCAGCAGCCCGGGCAGGAAGAGCAGCCCGCACACGACCATGACGATCGCGAGCAGGTTGTCGCGCTCCCGGCGGATGCGGTTGGCCGCGAGGCAGTGCTCGACGACGACCTGCGGCTCCGCGCCGAACGACTGGATCAGCGGTGCCCGGCCGGAGCCGAGCATGCGGTCGACCACCGCCCGGGAGAAGGCCTCGCCGAGGTTGGGCCGGAAGATCTTCGCCCACTTCTGGCCGGGCTTGACCTTCGACTCGTGCCATTCGTTGTTGGCCTTGAGTATCTCCTCGACCTCGTTGTCCCGGTACGCCGCCGAGGCCAGCGCGTACGTCGCCGTCTGCCCCTCGTCCCCCGTGCGCGGCACCTGCGGCCCGAAGATGTCCGCGTAACCGCTGTCAACGGTCATTCCCGCCCCCGATCGCCGCCACTGTCGCTCCTGCGGCCTTCCCGACTTCCGTGCTCCGCACACCTGTTGATCAGGTCGGCAAAGCCTATCCGCAGGCACCGACATACGTCGGCGGACGGCCGAAGCCGCCCGCCGAACCGGAGGAGAACCACCGTCCTTGAGCCACGTACGTGCGCGTCCGGCTAGGAAGCGTCCTGCTCCATCTTCCGCAGTCGCTCCGCGACTTGAGGGGGCATCGGCTCGTGCCGCGCGTACCGCCGGCTGAACCGCGCGGTCCCGTGCGACAGCGAGCGCAGATCGACGGCGTACCGCCCGATCTCGATCTCGGGCACCTCGGCCCGTACGAGGGTGCGCCCGCCGGCGGTCTGCTCGGTGCCCAGTACCCGGCCGCGTCGCCCCGACAGGTCGCTCATCACGGCGCCCACGTAGTCGTCGCCGACCAGCACGCTCACCTCGGCCACCGGCTCCAGCAGATGGATCCTCGCGTCGGCCGCGGCCTCCCGCAGCGCGAGCGCGCCCGCCGTCTGGAACGCGGCGTCCGAGGAGTCCACGGAGTGCGCCTTGCCGTCCAGCAGCGTGATCCGCACGTCGACGAGCGAGTGGCCCGCGGCGATGCCCTTGGCGGCCTGTGCGCGGACACCCTTCTCGACCGACGGGATGAACTGGCGCGGCACCGCGCCGCCGACGACCTTGTCGACGAACTCGATGCCCGAGCCGCCCGGCAGCGGTTCCACCTCTATCTCGCAGATGGCGTACTGCCCGTGGCCGCCGGACTGCTTCACATGCCGGCCGCGCCCGCCCGCCTTGGTCGCGAACGTCTCCCGCAGGGGTACCCGGTGCGGTACGACGTCCACCTGGACGCCGTACCGGCGGCGCAGCCGTTCCAGCGCGACGTCGGCGTGTGCCTCGCCCAGGCACCACAGGACCACCTGGTGGGTGTCCTGGTTCTGCTCCAGCCGCATCGTCGGATCCTCGGCGACCAGCCGGGCCAGTCCCTGGGAGAGCTTGTCCTCGTCCGGTTTGCTGTGTGCCTGGATGGCGAGTGGCAGCAGCGGATCGGGCATGTCCCAGGGCTCCATGAGGAGCGGGTCGTCCTTGGCGGAGAGGGTGTCGCCGGTCTCCGCGCGGTTCAGCTTGGCCACGCAGGCGAGGTCGCCGGCGACGCAGTGCGAGACGGGGCGCTGCTGCTTGCCGAACGGTGTGGACAGGGCGCCGATGCGCTCGTCGACGTCGTGGTCCTCATGGCCCCGGTCGGTCAGTCCGTGCCCGGAGACGTGCACGGTCACGTCCGGCCGCAGCGTCCCGGAGAAGACCCGCACGAGGGAGACGCGGCCGACGTACGGGTCGGACGAGGTCCGCACGACCTCCGCGACCAGCGGCCCGTCCGGATCGCACAGATCCAGCTCGCGCGGCCTGCCGTCGATGGTGGTGACCCGGGGCTGGTCGTGCTCCAGCGGGGTCGGGAACCCTCCGGTGACCAGCTCCAGCAGCTCGACCGTGCCGAGGCCCTGCCGGGCGCCGTCGCAGGCGGGAGCGGCGGCCAGGACGGGGAAGAAGGTCCCGCGCGCGACAGCCCGCTCCAGGTCCTGCACGAGTGTCTTGACGTCGATCCGTTCACCGCCCAGGTACCGGTCCATGAGGGTCTCGTCCTCGCTCTCGGCGATGATCCCCTCGATGAGGCGGTTGCGGGCCTGCTCGATCAGCGGCAGCTGGTCCTCGCCCGGCTCGGACTCCTTGCGCTCGCCCGTCGAGTAGTCGAACAGCTTCTGCGACAGCAACCCGATCAGCCCGGTCACGGGCGCGTGCCCGTCCGGCGCCTGCGGGCCGTGCAGCGGCAGGTACAGCGGCAGCACGGCGTCGGGGTCGTCGGAGCCGAAGGCCTCCGCGCAGATCCGCGTCATCTCCTCGAAGTTCGCGCGGGCGGCCTCCAGGTGCGTGACGACGATGGCGCGCGGCATGCCGACGGCAGCGCACTCCTCCCACACCACGCGGGTCGAGCCGTCCACGCCGTCCGAGGCGGAGACGACGAAGAGGGCCGCGTCCGCGGCTCGCAGACCGGCCCGTAGTTCCCCGACGAAGTCGGCGTATCCGGGGGTGTCGAGAAGGTTGATCTTGATGCCGTCCCACTCGACGGGTACCAGGGAGAGCTGCACCGAGCGCTGCTGCCGGTGCTCGATCTCGTCGTAGTCGGAGACGGTGCCGCCGTCCTCCACGCGGCCCGCCCGGTTCACCGCCCCCGCGGTCAGC
The DNA here is from genome assembly GCF_040686175.1 of Streptomyces sp. NPDC086077. Classification (NCBI taxonomy): domain Bacteria; kingdom Bacillati; phylum Actinomycetota; class Actinomycetes; order Kitasatosporales; family Streptomycetaceae; genus Streptomyces; species Streptomyces sp. NPDC086077. The sequence continues at coordinate 21,480 of NZ_JBFBJT010000032.1, forward strand.
GCGAGAGCCTCCACCAAGGTCGTCTTTCCAGCTCCGCAGTGGCCGACCAGCACCACATTCCGTACGGACGCGGGCTGGTCGGCCGCCATTGCTCTGCCGGCGGCTCCGGGGTGTGCATTGGTCTTGTCGCCCATGATTCTGCCTCCCGTGCACGGTGAGGTCACTGTGGGCGCGGACACGCGGGACCCGCGTGCTGGGCGGCTCCGGCGACGCCCGCGATCCTTCGAGCTTTCCACTCCCGTCACGCGGCGTCCATACAGAGGACGCGAAGCCGCCGACCAGCGGCGGTCGAGGGCCGCCGGCCCGACCGCCCGACCGGCCGTGGGTGCCGAGCGGTCGCCCGCTCGCGCGCGTGGCTACGATGGGCCAGCCGACGGCCAGCAGGGCCGCACGGCGCAAGCGACCCTCGGGAAGGCCATGCTGAACAAGTACGCGCGTGCATTTTTCACGCGTGTCCTCACACCGTTCGCCGCGTTTCTCATCCGCCGGGGCGTGAGCCCCGACACGGTCACGCTGATCGGCACCGCGGGCGTGATGGCGGGTGCGCTGGTCTTCTACCCCCAGGGCGAGTTCTTCTGGGGCACGGTCGTCATCACCCTCTTCGTCTTCTCCGACCTCGTCGACGGGAACATGGCCCGCCAGTTGGGCCGCACCAGCCGCTGGGGCGCCTTCCTGGACTCCACCCTGGACCGGGTCGCCGACGGCGCCATCTTCGGTGGCTTCGCCCTCTGGTACGCCGGTGGCGGCGACGACCTCGTGCTGTGTGCCGTGTCGATCTTCTGCCTGGCCAGCGGCCAGGTGGTGTCGTACACCAAGGCACGCGGCGAGTCGATCGGCCTGCCGGTCGCGGTGAACGGGCTCGTGGAGCGCGCAGAACGCCTGGTGATCTCGCTGGTCGCGGCCGGGCTCGCGGGCCTGCACGCGTTCGGCGTGCCGGGGATCCAGGTGCTGCTGCCGATCGCGCTGTGGCTCGTCGCCGCCGGCAGCCTGATCACACTGATCCAGCGGGTCGTCACGGTCCGCCGCGAGTCCGCGGAGGCGGAGGCGGCGGAGCGGGAGAACACCGACAATGCCTCTCAGGGGAGGGAGGCGGCGAAATGAGCGCTCGGGACAGCCTGACGGACGCCCTGTACGGCCTCGGCTGGAGCACGGTGAAGAAGCTGCCCGAGCCGGTGGCCGTGCGGCTCGGGAACTCCGTGGCCGACCTGGCCTGGAAGCAGCGCGGCAAGGGTGTGCTGCGGCTGGAGGCCAACTACGCGCGCGTGGTGCCCGACGCGTCCCCGGAGCGGCTCGCCGAGCTCACGCGCGCGGGCATGCGCTCGTACCTGCGCTACTGGATGGAGTCCTTCCGGCTCCCGGCCTGGAGCGCCGAGCGCGTCAAGGCCGGTTTCGACCCCAAGGACCTCCACCACCTGACCGACGGCCTGTCGGCGGGCAAGGGCGTCGTACTGGCGCTGCCGCACCTGGCCAACTGGGACCTGGCCGGCGCCTGGGTCACCGCCAAGCTGGGCATTCCCTTCACCACCGTCGCCGAGCGGCTGAAGCCGGAGACGCTCTACGACCGCTTCGTGGCCTACCGCGAGGGCCTCGGCATGGAGGTCCTGCCGCACACCGGCGGCTCCGCCTTCGGCGCCCTGGCCCGGCGGCTGCGGGGCGGCGGTCTGGTCTGCCTGGTCGCCGACCGGGACCTGTCGGCCTCCGGGGTGGAGGTCAGCTTCTTCGGCGACACCGCCCGGATGCCGGCCGGACCGGCGCTGCTGGCGCAGCAGACCGGGGCCCTGTTGATGCCGGCGACGCTCTGGTACGACGACTCACCCGTCATGCGGGGCCGTCTGCACCCCCCGATCGAGGTACCCGAGTCAGGCACCCGGGCCGAGAAGACGTCTGTCATGACGCAGGCCCTGGCGGACGCCTTCGCCTCGGGGATCGCCGAACATCCGGAGGACTGGCACATGTTGCAGCGGCTGTGGCTCAGGGACCTCGACCCCGCCAAGGGCGGTCCGGCGGCCCCGGACGCCACGAAGGGGTCCCCGTGAGGATCGGCATCGTCTGCCCGTACTCGTGGGACGTGCCGGGCGGCGTCCAGTTCCACATCCGCGACCTGGCCGAGTACTTCATCCGCCAGGGGCACGAGGTGTCCGTCCTCGCCCCCGCCGACGACGACACCCCGCTCCCGCCGTACGTCGTCTCGGCAGGCCGCGCGGTCCCGGTGCCCTACAACGGCTCGGTGGCCCGGCTGAACTTCGGCTTCCTGTCCGCGGCACGGGTACGCCGCTGGCTGCACGACGGCGCCTTCGACGTGATCCACATCCACGAACCGGCGTCCCCGTCGCTCGGCCTGCTGGCCTGCTGGGCCGCGCAGGGCCCGATCGTCGCCACGTTCCACACCTCCAACCCCCGCTCGCGCGCGATGATCGCCGCCTACGCGATCCTCCAGGCGGCACTGGAGAAGATCAGCGCCCGGATCGCGGTCAGCGAGTACGCCCGCCGCACGCTCGTGGAGCACCTCGGCGGGGACGCCGTGGTGATCCCCAACGGCGTCGACGTCGACTTCTTCGCCAAGGCCGAGCCCAATCCCGACTGGCAGGGCGGGACCATCGGCTTCGTCGGCCGGATCGACGAGCCCCGCAAGGGCCTGCCGGTGCTGATGCGGGCGCTGCCCAGCATCCTCGCCGAGCGGCCGCAGACGCGGCTGCTGGTCGCGGGCCGCGGGGACGAGCGGCAGGCGGTGGAGTCGCTCCCCGCCGAGCTGCGCTCCCGGGTGGAGTTCCTCGGCATGGTCAGCGACGAGGACAAAGCCCGCTTCCTGCGCAGCGTCGACGTGTACGTGGCACCCAACACCGGCGGCGAGAGCTTCGGGATCATCCTGGTCGAGGCGATGTCGGCGGGCGCCCCCGTGCTGGCCTCGGACCTGGACGCCTTCACCCAGGTCCTCGACCAGGGCGCCGCGGGCGAGCTGTTCGCCAACGAGGACGCGGACGCGCTGGCCAAGGCCGCGCTGCGGCTGCTGGGCAATCCCGAGCGGCGCAAGGAGCTTCGGGAGCGGGGCAGCGCGCACGTCCGCCGGTTCGACTGGTCGACGGTCGGCGCGGACATCCTGTCGGTCTACGAGACGGTCACGGACGGCACCACCGCGGTCGCCGCCGACGAGCGGTCCGCCGGACTGTGGGGCCGGTTCGGGCTGGCCCGCGACTGACTGATCACGCCCGGCCGGCACCCCGGTAGCCTTTCCGCCCGTGACCGCAACCCTGATCTGGATCCTCGTCGCCCTCATCGCCGTCGGCGTCTACCTGAGCTGGACGGCGGGCCGCCTGGACCGGCTGCACGCCCGGATCGACGCCACCCGGGCCGCCCTGGACGCACAGCTGCTGCGCCGCGCCTCCGTGGCTCAGGAGGTGGCCACCTCCGGGGTGCTCGACCCCGCGGCCTCCATCGTCCTCTACGAGGCGGCGCACGCGGCCCGGCAGTCCGAGGAGGAGCACCGGGAGGTCGCCGAGAGCGAGCTGAGCCAGTCCCTGCGCGCCGTGTTCGCCGACCCCCATCAGGTCGAGGCGGTCCGGGAGGCGCCCGGGGGAGAGGCGGCGGCCCGCGAGCTGACCGAGGCGGTCCGGCGGGTGCCGATGGCCCGCCGCTTCCACAACGACGCCGTGGGCGCCGCCCGCAGGCTGCGGCAGCACCGCAAGGTGCGCTGGTTCCGGCTGGCCGGGCACGCCCCCTTCCCGATGGCCTTCGAGATGGACGACGAGCCGCCGACGGCACTGGCGGACCGGGCCGCCTAGCCCCGCGCGGCGGAAAACGATCCACCGGCTGCGCATTGGCCCTTGCTGTGGCCTGCACACCTCCCGTTTGCTCGGTGTTTGCAGAAACCCTCTTTCACGTCAGTGAGGTCACCCGTGTCCAGCACGCTCCCCAACCCCGCCCAGTCCCAGGACAACGCCGCCACCGGCACCGCGCGCGTGAAGCGCGGCATGGCCGAGCAGCTCAAGGGTGGCGTGATCATGGACGTCGTCACGCCGGAGCAGGCGAAGATCGCCGAGGACGCGGGCGCCGTCGCCGTCATGGCCCTGGAGCGCGTCCCGGCCGACATCCGCAAGGACGGCGGCGTGGCCCGGATGTCCGACCCGGACATGATCGAAGGCATCATCGACGCCGTCTCGATCCCCGTCATGGCCAAGTCCCGCATCGGCCACTTCGTCGAGGCCCAGGTCCTGCAGTCCCTCGGCGTCGACTACATCGACGAGTCCGAGGTGCTCACCCCGGCCGACGAGGTCAACCACTCCGACAAGTGGGCCTTCACGACCCCCTTCGTCTGCGGCGCCACCAACCTCGGTGAGGCCCTGCGCCGCATCGCCGAGGGCGCCGCGATGATCCGCTCCAAGGGCGAGGCCGGCACCGGCAACGTCGTCGAGGCGGTCCGCCACCTGCGCCAGATCAAGAACGAGATCGCCCGCCTGCGCGGCTACGACAACAACGAGCTGTACGCCGCCGCCAAGGATCTGCGCGCCCCCTACGAGCTGGTCCAGGAGGTCGCCGAGCTCGGCAAGCTCCCGGTCGTGCTGTTCTCCGCCGGCGGCGTGGCCACCCCCGCCGACGCCGCGCTGATGCGCCAGCTCGGCGCCGAGGGCGTCTTCGTCGGATCCGGCATCTTCAAGTCCGGCGACCCCGCCAAGCGCGCCGCCGCCATCGTGAAGGCGACCACCTTCTTCGACGACCCGAAGATCATCGCGGACGCGTCCCGCAATCTCGGCGAGGCCATGGTCGGCATCAACTGCGACACCCTCCCCGAGACCGAGCGCTACGCGAACCGCGGCTGGTAGGGCACTGCATCCCATGAGTAACACCCCCGTCATAGGCGTCCTGGCCCTCCAGGGCGACGTACGGGAGCACCTCATCGCCCTGGCCGCGGCCGACGCCGTGGCCAGGCCGGTCAGGCGCCCCGAAGAGCTCGACGAAATCGGCGGCCTGGTGATCCCCGGCGGCGAGTCCACCACCATCTCCAAGCTGGCAAACCTGTTCGGCGTGATGGAGCTCCTCCGTGCGCGCGTGCGGGACGGCCTGCCCGTCTACGGCACGTGCGCGGGCATGATCATGCTGGCCGACAAGATCCTCGACCCGCGCTCGGGCCAGGAGACGATCGGCGGCATCGACATGATCGTGCGCCGCAACGCCTTCGGACGGCAGAACGAGTCCTTCGAGGCCGCGGTCGACGTCGCGGGCGTCACGGGAGATCCTGTGGAGGGCGTCTTCATCCGCGCCCCCTGGGTCGAGTCCGTCGGCGCCCGGGTCGAGGTGCTGGCCGAGCACGACGGCCACATCGTCGCGGTCCGCCAGGGCAACGCGCTCGCCACTTCGTTCCACCCGGAACTGACCGGCGACCACCGCGTGCACAGCCTGTTCGTCGACATGGTGCGCGCGACCCGCGGAGCGGAGTCCTTGTAGGATCTCTGGCGTTCGTGCAGAGATGGGTTACGCGAAGGAGACAGGCAGATGTCCGGCCACTCTAAATGGGCCACGACGAAGCACAAGAAGGCCGTGATCGATGCCAAGCGCGGCAAGCTCTTCGCGAAGCTGATCAAGAACATCGAGGTCGCTGCGCGCATGGGAGGCGTCGACCTGGAGGGCAACCCGACCCTCTACGACGCCGTGCAGAAGGCCAAGAAGCAGTCGGTCCCGAACAAGAACATCGACTCCGCGATCAAGCGCGGCGGTGGCCTTGAGGCCGGTGGCGCCGACTACGAGACGATCATGTACGAGGGCTACGGTCCCAACGGTGTCGCGGTCCTCATCGAGTGCCTCACCGACAACCGCAACCGCGCCGCCTCCGACGTCCGTGTCGCGATGACCCGCAACGGCGGCTCCATGGCCGACCCCGGTTCCGTGTCGTACCTGTTCCACCGCAAGGGTGTCGTCATCGTCCCCAAGGGCGAGCTCGGTGAGGACGACGTCCTGGGCGCCGTGCTCGACGCGGGGGCCGAGGAGGTCAACGACCTCGGTGAGTCCTTCGAGGTGCTCAGCGAGGCCACCGACCTGGTCGCGGTCCGCACGGCCCTGCAGGACGCCGGGATCGACTACGACTCCGCCGAGGCCAACTTCGTCCCGACCATGCAGGTCGAGCTGGACGAGGAGGGCGCGAAGAAGATCTTCAAGCTGATCGACGCGCTGGAGGACAGCGACGACGTGCAGAACGTCTTCGCCAACTTCGACGTGAGCGACGAGATCATGGAGAAGGTCGACGCGTAACACCGCCGCGGGCTCCAGCGTGCTCCACGGGCCGACGGGACACACCCCGTCGGCCCGTCGCGCTGTCGGCGGCACCCGATAGCCTGCACGAACTGGGGGTACCAGCGCAGCGGCAGCTGGGGCAGAGCGAAGGAGGGGCGGGTGCGCGTACTGGGTGTGGACCCGGGACTGACCCGGTGCGGTGTCGGCGTCGTGGACGGGGTTCCCGGACGTCCCCTCACCCTGCTGGGCGTCGGCGTCGTCCGCACGCCGGCGGACGCCGACCTGGGGCACCGCCTGGTGGCCGTCGAGCGGGGCATCGAGCAGTGGCTCGACGAGCACCGGCCCGAATTCGTCGCCGTGGAGCGGGTGTTCAGCCAGCACAACGTACGCACGGTGATGGGCACCGCCCAGGCCAGCGCCGTCGCGATGCTCTGCGCGGCCCGCCGTGGCATCCCCGTCGCCCTGCACACCCCCAGCGAGGTGAAGGCCGCCGTGACCGGCTCCGGCCGCGCCGACAAGGCACAGGTCGGTGCCATGGTCACCCGGCTGCTGCGGCTCGACGCCCCGCCGAGGCCGGCCGACGCCGCCGACGCCCTGGCACTCGCCATCTGCCACATCTGGCGCGCCCCCGCGCAGAACCGCCTTCAGCAGGCTGTCGCCCAGCACACCGCAAGAATTACCGCATCGAAAGGCCGCACGGCATGATCGCCTTCGTCAGTGGCACGGTCGCCGCACTCGCACCCGACGCCGCGGTGGTCGAGGTCGGCGGCGTCGGCATGGCCGTCCAGTGCACGCCCAACACGCTGTCCACACTCCGCCTGGGCCGGCCCGCCAAGCTCGCCACCTCCCTCGTCGTACGGGAGGACTCGCTCACCCTCTACGGCTTCGTGGACGACGACGAGCGCCAGGTCTTCGAGCTGCTCCAGACCGCCAGCGGAGTAGGCCCCCGGCTCGCTCAGGCCATGCTCGCCGTGCACACGCCCGACGCCCTGCGCCGCGCCGTCGCGACCGGCGACGAGAAGGCACTCACCGCCGTCCCCGGCATCGGCAAGAAGGGCGCCCAGAAGCTGCTGCTGGAGCTGAAGGACCGCCTGGGCGAGCCGATCGGCGCCCCCGCGGTCGGCTCGCCGGTCAGCACCGGCTGGCGCGACCAGCTGCACGCCGCCCTGATCGGCCTGGGGTACGCGACCCGGGAGGCCGACGAGGCGGTCGCCGCGGTCGCGCCCCAGGCGGAGGCCGCCAAGGCCGCGCCCCAGGTGGGTCAGCTGCTGAAGGCGGCCCTGCAGACACTCAACAGAGCCCGATGAAGCGCGGCGCCGCGCACGGCACGGGACGGCGGTGGACGCGAGCCGCCCGCCGCCCCGGCTGAGACCGCCCGAAGCGCGACGCCCACCTCCTCGTACGACCCATCCGACCGCGAACGCACCCGAGGCCCACGCACATGAACTGGGACGACCCGACCGACCCCGCCGACACCGAGCGGCTGGTGGGCCCTGTCGCCGACCGTGAGGACCAGGCCGTCGAGGCCGCGCTGCGCCCCAAGGACCTGGGCGAGTTCATCGGCCAGGAGAAGGTCCGCGAGCAGCTCGACCTCGTCCTGCGCGCCGCACGCGCGCGGGGCGCCACCGCCGACCACGTGTTGCTCTCCGGCGCCCCCGGCCTGGGCAAGACCACTCTCTCCATGATCATCGCGGCTGAGATGGACGCCCCGATCCGCATCACGTCGGGCCCCGCCATCCAGCACGCGGGCGACCTCGCCGCCATCCTCTCCTCCCTCCAGGAGGGCGAGGTCCTCTTCCTCGACGAGATCCACCGCATGTCCCGGCCCGCCGAGGAGATGCTGTACATGGCGATGGAGGACTTCCGCGTCGACGTCATCGTCGGCAAGGGCCCCGGCGCCACCGCGATCCCCCTGGAGCTGCCCCCGTTCACCCTGGTCGGCGCCACCACGCGCGCCGGCCTGCTGCCGCCCCCGCTGCGCGACCGTTTCGGCTTCACCGCGCACATGGAGTTCTACGAGCCGGCCGAGCTGGAGCGCGTCATCCACCGCTCGGCGAACCTGCTGGACGTCGAGATCGACACCGACGGCGCCGCCGAGATCGCCGGCCGCTCCCGTGGCACGCCCCGGATCGCCAACCGGCTGCTGCGCCGTGTGCGGGACTACGCGCAGGTCAAGGCCGACGGGATCATCACGCGCGAGATCGCCGGCGCGGCGTTGCGGGTGTACGAGGTCGATCCCCGCGGCCTCGACCGCCTCGACCGCTCCGTGCTCGAAGCGCTGCTGAAGCTGTTCGGCGGCGGACCGGTCGGCCTGTCCACGCTCGCCGTGGCGGTGGGGGAGGAGCGCGAAACCGTCGAGGAGGTCGCCGAGCCGTTCCTCGTGCGGGAGGGTCTGCTCGCCCGGACTCCGCGCGGCCGGGTCGCCACCCCCGCGGCCTGGGCGCATCTCGGCCTCACTCCGCCCGGCCAGGGCACGGCGGGAACCGGACAACAGGACCTGTTCGGGGCGTGACGGCGAGCGCATTGGCCGCAGCAGGAACCCCGGTGCCATGCTGAGCGTTGTTCCATGCGCGCGGACTCGCTTAGACTCCGCCGATGCCGCCTTCCTCGGCGGCTGACATACCCCCATCCAACAGGCCGCCCACCTGCGCGGTCGTGCGAAGGAAATCGTCCCGTGAATAGCCTCGTGACCCTCCTCCCGTTCATCGTGCTGATCGGGGCCATGATCCTGATGACCCGCTCGGCGAAGAAGAAGCAGCAGGCCGCCGTCGACATGCGGAACCAGGTGCAGCCCGGTTCCGGAGTCCGCACCATCGGGGGCATGTACGCAACGGTCAAGGAGGTCAACGAGGACACGGTCCTCCTCGACGCCGGCCCGGGCGTCGACCTCCTCTTCGCCAAGAACTCCATCGGCGCGGTGCTCACCGACGACGAGTACAACCGCATCGTGCACGGCATCGAGCACGACCTGAAGGACGACGCGGACACCGTCCCGGACGACGCCTCCTCCCTCATCAAGGACGACGAGCCCGTCGACGCCGCCCCCGCCGACGAGAAGTCCGTCGACCTCGGCAAGAAGGACGTGGACGAGGAGCCCGCCGACGCCGCCGCGGCGAAGCAGGACGAAGAGCCGAAGAAGACCGACGGCGACGCCGACGCGAAGTAGTCAGTCCCGGAGTGCGCGGGCCGGGCTCGGGTGCCCGGGACAGGCGCAACCCGCACGGGATCCCGACACCATGTCATGGCCGTCCGCCCGCTGACCCGGAGTGAGGCGGCCCGAGAGGGAGTACGAGAAGGTGGCAGCACCTAAAAAGGGCCGGAGCTCGAGCGCCCAGAGCAAGCCATGGCGCTCGCTGGCCCTGATTCTGATCGCCCTCGTGGCGCTCACCGGGGGAATGTTCGTCTCCGGACACACCACTCCGCGTCTCGGCATCGACCTGGCCGGTGGTACGAGCATCACGCTCGGGGCAGTCGCCGAGGGCGGCAACGAGGCCGCGATCAACCCGACCAACATGAACACCGCGGTCGAGATCATGGAGCGCCGCGTCAACGGTCTGGGTGTCTCGGAGGCCGAGGTCCAGACGCAGGGCGATCGCAACATCATCGTCAACATTCCCAAGGGCACCAACTCGCAGCAGGCCCGGGAACAGGTCGGCACCACCGCCAAGCTCTACTTCCGCCCGGTCCTGGCCACCGAGCCCTCCGGCGGCACGGCTCCGCAGGACCCCTCGCCCAGCGCCTCCCCGTCCGGCGGCTCGGACAAGGCCACCGACCCGGACAAGGCCACCGGCTCGGAGAGCCCCTCGGCGTCGAACTCGGCGAGTCAGAGCGGGACCCCCTCGGACGGCGCCACCACCCAGGGCCGCGCCGTCACGGACGCGCTGAAGGACGACCCCAGCCCCTCGGCGTCCGGCTCCGGGGCGCCCAGCCCCACCCCGTCGGCGAGCGGCGGCGCCACCGGCGACGACAGCAAGCTCCAGGCGCAGTACGCGGCGCTCGACTGCAGCAAGCAGTCGGTCCGCGCCAGCACCGGTGAGGGCGCCAAGCCCACCGACTCCACCGTGGGCTGCGGCGAGATCCAGGGCGTCTGGTACAAGTACCTGCTCGGCCCGGCCGGCGTCGACGGCACCGAGGTCGACGACGCCCAGGCCGTCTACGACACCCAGAGCGGCGCCGGCTGGAAGGTCCAGATGGACTTCACCTCCGCCGGTGCCAAGAAGTTCGCCGACATCACCGGCAAGCTCGCGCAGAACCAGTCGCCGCAGAACCAGTTCGGCATCGTCCTCGACGGTGAGGTCGTCTCCAGCCCGTACGTGAGCCAGTCGATCACCGGCGGCAACGCCGAGATCTCCGGCAGCTTCACGCAGGAGGAGGCCCAGGGCCTCGCCAACATGCTGTCGTACGGCGCGCTGCCGCTGACCTTCCGCGAGGACAGCGTCACCACGGTGACCGCGGCGCTCGGCGGCGACCAGCTGGAGGCCGGCCTGATCGCGGGTGCCATCGGCCTCGCCCTGGTCGTGCTCTACCTGCTGGTCTACTACCGGGGCCTGTCGTTCATCGCCCTCCTGTCGCTGCTGGTGTCCGCGGCGCTCACGTACACGCTCATGGCGCTGCTCGGCCCGGCCATCGGCTTCGCGCTGAACCTGCCGGCCGTCTGCGGTGCCATCGTCGCCATCGGCATCACGGCGGACTCGTTCATCGTGTACTTCGAACGAGTCCGGGACGAGATCCGCGAGGGCCGCTCGCTGCGTCCCGCCGTCGAGCGGGCCTGGCCGCGTGCCCGGCGCACCATCCTGGTCTCCGACTTCGTGTCGTTCCTGGCCGCCGCGGTGCTGTTCATCGTCACCGTCGGCAAGGTGCAGGGCTTCGCGTTCACGCTCGGCCTGACCACCGTGCTCGACGTCGTGGTCGTCTTCCTCTTCACCAAGCCACTGCTGACGCTCATGGCCCGCCGGAAGTTCTTCGCGAACGGTCACCCGTGGTCCGGTCTCGACCCCAAGCGTCTGGGCGCGCGGCCACCGCTGCGCCGCACCCGCCGTCCCTCGCATTCCGCAGGCCCCGTCGAAACGAAGGAGGCCTGAGATGTCGAAGCTCGGCAACCTCGGTGCCCGACTGCACCGCGGCGAGGTCAGCTACGACTTCGTCGGCAACCGCAAGATCTGGTACGGCATCTCGATCCTGATCACCATCACGGCCATCGTCGGCCTGGCGGTGCGGGGCCTGAACATGGGTATCGAGTTCCAGGGCGGTGCCGTCTTCACCACCCCGAAGACGTCCGTCTCGGTCACCCAGGCCGAGGAGTACGCGGAGGCGGCCTCCGGGCACGACGCGATCGTCCAGCAGCTCGGCAACGGCAGCCTGCGCATCCAGATCGCGGGCATCGACACCGGCCAGGCGGACCGGATCAACCAGGCGCTGGCCGACGACATGAAGGTCGACGCCGAGAAGATCAACGCCGAACTGGTCGGCCCCAGCTGGGGTGAGCAGATCGCCAACAAGGCCTGGCAGGGCCTGGGGATCTTCCTCGTCCTGGTGGTGATCTATCTGGCGATCGCCTTCGAGTGGCGGATGGCGGTCGCGGCGTTCGTCGCGCTGATCCACGACATCACCATCACGGTCGGCATCTACGCCCTCGTGGGCTTCGAGGTCACACCGGGCACGGTGATCGGTCTGCTGACGATCCTCGGTTATTCGCTGTACGACACCGTGGTCGTCTTCGACAGCCTCAAGGAACAGACGAAGGACATCACCAAACAGACCCGCTGGACCTACAGCGACATCGCCAACCGGTCGATCAACAGCACCCTGGTCCGGTCGATCAACACCACGGTGGTCGCGCTGCTGCCGGTGGCGGGCCTGCTGTTCATCGGTGGCGGCGTGCTCGGTGCGGGCATGCTCAACGACATCTCGCTGTCGCTGTTCGTCGGCCTCGCGGCCGGCGCGTACTCCTCGATCTTCATCGCCACGCCGCTCGTCGCCGACCTCAAGGAGCGCGAGCCGAAGCTCAAGGCGCTGCGCAAGCGGGTCCTCGCCAAGCGGGCACAGGGCGCCGATCCGGGTGAGACGTCGGCCGCCGACGACGCGGGCGAGCCGTTCGGCGACGAGCCGGACGACGCCGATCACGCGGTGGTCGGCCCGCGCAACCAGCCCGCGTCCCGTACGCGCGGGCGTGGCCGGCCCTCGGGGAAGCGTCGATGACCGACATCAAGGAGATGCTCCTCAGCCGCATCCGTGACGTGGCCGACTACCCGGAGCCGGGCGTGATGTTCAAGGACATCACCCCACTCCTGGCGGACCCGGCGGCGTTCACGGCGCTGACGGACGCACTGGCCGAGATCGTGGAGCGCACCGGCGCCACCAAGGTGGTCGGTCTGGAGGCCCGCGGCTTCATCCTCGGCGCCCCGGTCGCGGTGCGGGCCGGTGTCGGCTTCATCCCCGTACGCAAGGCGGGCAAGCTCCCCGGAGCGACGCTGCGCCAGGCCTACGACCTGGAGTACGGCTCGGCGGAGATCGAGGTGCACGCCGAGGACCTGAACGACGGCGACCGTGTCCTGGTCGTCGACGACGTCCTCGCGACCGGCGGCACGGCGGAGGCCTCCCTGGAGCTCATCCGCCGCGCCGGCGCCCAGGTCGCGGGCGTGGCGGTCCTGATGGAACTGGCCTTCCTGAACGGCCGCACCCGTCTGGAGCCGGCCCTGGCCGGAGCCCCGCTGGAGGCTCTGCTCAAGGTCTGACCGACCCCGCATGCCCCGGAGGCGCCCCTCACCTGGAGGGGCGCCTCTGCTGCTTCGCCCTCCGCCCAGTCACCGCGCTCCGCCCCGTCACCGGCACTCCGCCAGCTCACCGGCGCTCTGCCCGGTCACCGCGCTCCGCCAGCTCACCGGCGCTCTGCCCGGTCACCGCGCTCCGCCAGCTCACGGGCGCTCTGCCCGGTCACCGCGCTCCGCCCCGGCACGACCACCCGCCCGCGTTCCACGGCGCGGGCCCGGGCGCCGGTACCCGCGCCGGTACCTGTCCCGTCGCCCATGACCGCTTCCCCGGCGCCCACGCGAGCCCTCGGGCCCCTCAGCACCCCCGGCCGCCCCCCGGGCACGCAAGCCCCCGGAACACCCCGACCGCCCCGTGAAAGCCGCAGGCAAGCCCCCGCGCGAGCTGTGTGACACCGTTGACAGGAGGCCGGAGGAATCCGGGGGCCGGGGTCGGCGTTCTCCGAGTACACGGCCCTCAGATCGGCCTGAAGACGATCCCGGAGCTCAGGATCGCTACCATGGGGTCTCCGGAGCCTGACCGGGGGACCCGGATCGCGCACGAGGAGCCCTCTTGCCAGACGAGGCCCAGCACCTGACCGCCGCCAAGCCCGAGCGCGCTTCGGAGCAGGCGGCCCAGCCCGCGCAGCACCCGAAGAACGACGCTCGCGGGCCGGTCGAGCACGCCCAGTCCGCGCCTGTCGCGAAGGGCGCCGAGCAGCCACGTCCCAAGCCGGCCGCTCCCGAGCGCCCCGCCTCCACGGCCCCGATCCGTCCCGCCGCGACGCCCCAGACGCCCCGCTCCGGCTCCTCCAACCGCGTCCGCGCCCGCCTGGCCCGCCTCGGGGTCCAGCGCGCCAACCCGTACAACCCGGTCCTGGAGCCCCTGCTCCGGATAGTCCGCAGCAACGACCCGAAGATCGAGACGTCGACGCTGCGCCAGATCGAGAAGGCCTACCAGGTAGCCGAGCGCTGGCACCGCGGCCAGAAGCGCAAGAGCGGCGACCCGTACATCACGCACCCCCTCGCCGTGACCACGATCCTCGCCGAGCTCGGCATGGATCCGGCCACCCTCATGGCGGGCCTGCTGCACGACACCGTCGAGGACACCGAGTACGGCCTGGAGGACCTGCGCCGCGACTTCGGCGACGTGGTCGCCCTGCTCGTGGACGGCGTCACCAAGCTGGACAAGGTCAAGTTCGGCGAGGCCGCGCAGGCCGAGACCGTGCGCAAGATGGTCGTGGCCATGGCCAAGGACCCGCGCGTCCTGGTCATCAAGCTCGCCGACCGCCTGCACAACATGCGCACCATGCGTTACCTCAAGCGCGAGAAGCAGGAGAAGAAGGCGCGCGAGACCCTGGAGATCTACGCGCCGCTCGCCCACCGCCTCGGCATGAACACCATCAAGTGGGAACTGGAGGACCTCGCTTTCGCGATCCTCTACCCCAAGATGTACGACGAGATCGTACGGCTGGTGGCCGAGCGGGCACCGAAGCGTGACGAGTACCTGGCCATAGTGACCGACGAGGTCCAGCAGGACCTGCGTTCCGCCCGCATCAAGGCGACGGTCACCGGCCGCCCGAAGCACTACTACAGCGTCTACCAGAAGATGATCGTCCGCGGCCGTGACTTCGCGGAGATCTACGACCTGGTGGGCATCCGCGTCCTCGTGGACACCGTCCGCGACTGCTACGCGGCCCTCGGCACGGTGCACGCGCGATGGAACCCGGTCCCCGGCCGGTTCAAGGACTACATCGCGATGCCCAAGTTCAACATGTACCAGTCGCTGCACACGACGGTGATCGGCCCCAACGGCAAGCCGGTCGAACTCCAGATCCGTACGTTCGACATGCACCGCCGTGCCGAGTACGGCATCGCCGCCCACTGGAAGTACAAGCAGGAGGCCGTCGCCGGCACCTCCAAGGTGCGCACCGACGTGCCCAAGGCGTCCGGCAAGGACAAGGACGCCATCAACGACATGGCGTGGCTGCGGCAGCTCCTCGACTGGCAGAAGGAGACCGAGGACCCCAGCGAGTTCCTGGAGTCCCTGCGTTTCGACCTCTCCCGCAACGAGGTCTTCGTCTTCACGCCCAAGGGCGACGTCATAGCGCTCCCGGCGGGTGCCACCCCCGTGGACTTCGCGTACGCCGTGCACACCGAGGTCGGTCACCGCACCATAGGGGCACGGGTCAACGGCCGTCTCGTACCGCTCGAATCCACCCTGGACAACGGCGACCTCGTGGAGGTCTTCACCTCCAAGGCGGCGGGCGCGGGCCCGTCCCGCGACTGGCTCGGCTTCGTGAAGTCGCCGCGCGCCCGCAACAAGATCCGGGCGTGGTTCTCCAAGGAGCGCCGCGACGAGGCGATCGAGCAGGGCAAGGACGCCATCGTCCGCGCGATGCGCAAGCAGAACCTGCCGATCCAGCGCATCCTCACCGGCGACTCCCTGGTGACCCTGGCGCACGAGATGCGCTACCCGGACATCTCCGCGCTGTACGCGGCGATCGGTGAGGGCCACGTCTCCGCGCAGAACGTGGTGCAAAAGCTCGTCCAGGCATTCGGCGGCGAGGAGGCGGCCACCGAGGAGATCGACGAGAGCGTGCCGCCGGCGCGCGGACGCAGCCGCAAGCGCCGGTCCAGCGCCGACCCGGGCGTGGTCGTCAAGGGCGTCGACGACGTGTGGGTCAAGCTGGCCCGTTGCTGTACGCCCGTCCCCGGTGACCCGATCATCGGCTTCGTCACGCGCGGTAGTGGTGTATCGGTTCACCGCAGCGACTGTGTCAACGTGGAGTCACTGTCCCGTGAGCCCGAGCGGATCCTCGAGGTCGAGTGGGCGCCCACCCAGTCCTCGGTCTTCCTGGTCGCCATCCAGGTCGAGGCCCTGGACCGCTCCCGGCTTCTCTCCGACGTCACGCGCGTGCTGTCCGACCAGCACGTCAACATCCTCTCCGCGGCCGTCCAGACCTCCCGCGACCGCGTCGCCACCTCGCGCTTCACCTTCGAGATGGGCGACCCGAAGCACCTCGGCCATGTGCTGAAGGCGGTCCGGGGCGTCGAGGGCGTCTACGACGTGTACCGGGTGACGTCGGCGCGCACCAGGGCGTAAGCGGCCCCGCACACGAGAACGGGCCCCGTACCTCGGTACGGGGCCCGTTCCCTCGGTGTGCGTGTTCGTCAGCCGCCGAACTCCTGAAGACCCTTCAGGGCCTGGTCCAGCAGCGCCTGGCGGCCCTCCAGCTCACGCTCCAGCTTGTCGGCCTTGGCGTTGTTGCCCTGGGTGCGCGACTGCTCGATCTGCTTCTGGAGTTTGTCGACCGCCGCCTGGAGCTGGCCGGTCAGACCCTCGGCACGCGCGCGTGCCTCCGGGTTCGTCCGGCGCCACTCGGTCTCCTCGGCCTCCTGGATGGCCCGCTCCACGGCGTGCATCCGGCCCTCGACCTTCGGCCGGGCGTCGCGCGGCACATGGCCGATGGCCTCCCAGCGCTCGTTCACCGAGCGGAAGGCGGCCCGCGCGGTCTTCAGATCGGTGATCGGGAGGATCTTCTCGGCCTCCTCGGCCAGCTCCTCCTTGAGCTTGAGGTTCTCCGACTGCTCCGCGTCCCGCTCGGCGAAGACCGAGCTGCGAGCGGCGAAGAAGACGTCCTGGGCGCCGCGGAAGCGGTTCCAGAGGTCGTCCTCGTGCTCGCGCTGGGCGCGGCCCGCCGCCTTCCACTCCGTCATCAGGTCGCGGTAGCGCGCGGCCGTCGGACCCCAGTCCGTCGAGGCCGACAGCCCTTCGGCCTCGGCGACCAGCCGTTCCTTGGTCTTGCGGGCGTCCTCGCGCTGCGCGTCAAGCTGCGCGAAGTGCGCCTTGCGACGCTTGGAGAACGCCGACCTGGCGTGCGAGAAGCGGTGCCACAGCTCGTCGTCCGACTTGCGGTCCAGCCGCGGCAGTCCCTTCCAGGTGTCCACCAGGGCCCGCAGCCGCTCACCGGCCGCCCGCCACTGGTCGGACTGCGCCAGCTCCTCCGCCTCGGCCACCAGCGCCTCCTTGGAGTGCCGGGCCTCGTCGGTCTGCCGCGCCCGCTGCGCCTTGCGCTCCTCGCGGCGCGCCTCGACGGTCTGCACGAGCTTGTCCAGCCGGGCCCGCAGCGCGTCCAGATCACCGACGGCGTGATGCGCGTCGATCTGCTCGCGCAGATGGTCGACGGCCGCCGTCGCGTCCTTCGCCGACAGGTCGGTGGTCTTCACTCGCTTCTCGAGGAGGCCGATCTCGACAACCAGGCCCTCGTACTTGCGCTCGAAGTAGGCCAACGCTTCCTCGGGGGAGCCGGCCTGCCAGGAACCGACGACCTGCTCGCCGTCGGCCGTACGCACGTACACGGTCCCCGTCTCGTCGACGCGGCCCCACGGGTCGCTGCTCACAGCGCCTCCTCCACATGATGCCTGCGGGGGGCCTCAGCTCCCCCGGGCATCGTCCACAGTTTCGTCACGGCCAACATAGGCGACCGGCGGGTTGCCTGTCCGCATCCCGCGCGACCGAAATTTCGCAGTTGGGGGTCAGGATTTCGCGACGGTTGCCTTGTTGACCACGACCGTCGCGTTGGGTGCTCCGTCACCGGCGCCGGTGCTCTCGCCCGCGTCGGCGATCTTCTTGAGAACCGCCATTCCGGACTCGGAAACGGTACCGAACGGTGTGTAGCTGGGTGGCAGCTGACTGTCCTGGTAGACCAGGAAGAACTGGCTGCCGTTGGTGTTGGGCCCGGAGTTGGCCATCGCCACCGTGCCCGCCGGATAGACGTTGCCCTTCAGGCTCTTGTCCTTCAGGTTCTCGTCCTCGAACTGGTACCCGGGGCCACCGCTGCCACTGGCCGTCGGGTCGCCGCACTGGAGCACGTAGATGCCGTTGGTCGTCAGCCGGTGGCACTTGGTGTGGTCGAAGTAGCCCTTGCCCGCCAGGAAGTTGAACGAGTTGACGGTATGGGGGGCCGCCGAAGCCTTCAGGGCGACGTCTATGTCGCCGCAGGTCGTCGCGAGGCTCATGGTGTAGTCGGCCGACTTGTCGATGGTCATCGCCGGCTCCTTCTTCCAGGTCTCCGTCGTGGCCTTGCCCGCGGCCGGCTTGTCGCACGGGTCCGGGGCCTTGGACGGCGACGCGCTCTCCGTGACCTCCGCGCCCGCGTTGGTCTTGCCGTCGTCCTTGAGCACGCCGGTCGTGTACAGCGCGAGGCTGCCGATCAGGACCACGCCGAGCGCCGACGCGATCACGGCGTTGCGCGTGCGCGACCTGCGCCGGGCGTCGGTGCGCCGCTGCTGCTGCCGCAAGAACTTCTCCCGGGCGAGCTGACGCCGCCGCTGTTCCTGGCTGACCACCGGATCTACTCCTCATGCGTCTAGAACGTCGACCGGTACGTGTGCGTCCTGTGGGCCGACCGCCTGCGTGTGCCCCGTACCGTATATGGGTTCGCTGAGGAATCGGCAGCGCCGGTAGGCTCTTGACGTCCGGCGAGGCCGTCGCCGAAGCCACCCGAACCGACACAACGAAGGACGATCGTGCTCATTGCCGGGTTCCCCGCCGGGGCCTGGGGGACGAACTGTTATCTCGTCGCCCCCGCCGCCGGTGAGGAGTGCGTGATCATCGACCCGGGCCACCAAGCGGCCCCTGGAGTCGAGGAAGCGCTGAAGAAGCATCGGCTCAAGCCCGTCGCCGTCGTCCTCAGCCATGGCCACATCGACCACGTGGCCTCGGTCGTCCCGGTCTGCGGAGCGCACGACATACCGGCCTGGATCCACCCCGAGGACCGCTACATGATGAGCGACCCGGAGAAGGGCATCGGCCGGTCCATCGGGATGCCGCTCATGGGCGAGCTCACCGTGGGGGAGCCGGACGACGTGAGGGAGCTCGCCGACGGGGCGAGGCTGGAACTGGCGGGACTGGAGTTCTCCGTGGCGCACGCGCCGGGCCATACCAAGGGGTCGGTGACCTTCCGGATGCCCGAGGCCGCGGACGTCCCGTCCGTGTTCTTCTCCGGGGATCTGCTGTTCGCCGGCTCCGTAGGACGCACCGACCTGCCCGGCGGTGACATGGCCGAGATGCTCGACTCGCTGGCCCGTGTGTGCCTGCCGCTCGACGACTCGACCGTGGTGCTGTCCGGCCACGGCCCCCAGACCACCATCGGCCAGGAGCGCGCCACCAACCCGTATCTGCGGCAGGTGGCCGCCGGCCAGGGAGTCCCCGGGACTCCCCGACGAGGAATGTGACGAGAGACTTCCCGTGAGCACCTTCAAGGCCCCCAAGGGCACGTACGACCTGATCCCGCCGGACAGCGCCAAGTACCTGGCCGTCCGCGAGGCGATCGCCGCCCCGCTGCGCAACTCCGGCTACGGCTACATCGAGACGCCCGGCTTCGAGAACGTCGAGCTCTTCGCGCGCGGTGTCGGTGAGTCCACCGACATCGTCACCAAGGAGATGTACGCCTTCGAGACCAAGGGCGGCGACCGGCTCGCCCTGCGCCCCGAGGGCACGGCGTCGGTGCTGCGCGCCGCGCTGGAGGCCAACCTGCACAAGGTGGGCAACCTGCCCGTCAAGCTCTGGTACTCGGGCTCGTACTACCGCTACGAGCGCCCCCAGAAGGGCCGTTACCGCCACTTCTCCCAGGTCGGTGCCGAGGCGATCGGCGCGGAGGACCCCGCCCTCGACGCCGAGTTGATCATCCTGGCCGACCAGGCGTACCGCTCGCTGGGCCTGAGCAACTTCCGCATCCTGCTCAACAGCCTGGGCGACAAGGAGTGCCGCCCCGTCTACCGTGCCGCCCTCCAGGAGTTCCTGCGCGGCCTGGACCTCGACGAGGACACCCTGCGCCGGGCGGACATCAACCCGCTGCGGGTGCTGGACGACAAGCGCGAGTCGGTGCAGAAGCAGCTCACCGGCGCCCCCCTGCTGCGCGACTACCTCTGCGATGCCTGCAAGGCGTACCACGAGGAGGTCCGCGAGCTGATCACCGCCGCGGGCGTCGCCTTCGAGGACGACCCGAAGCTGGTGCGCGGGCTGGACTACTACACGCGGACCACCTTCGAGTTCGTCCACGACGGCCTCGGCTCGCAGTCCGCGGTGGGCGGCGGCGGGCGCTACGACGGCCTGTCCGAGATGATCGGCGGCCCCGCGCTGCCGTCCGTCGGCTGGGCCCTCGGTGTCGACCGCACGGTGCTCGCCCTGGAGGCGGAGGGCGTCGAGCTCGAGCTGCCCGCCGCCACCAGCGTGTTCGCGGTGCCGCTCGGGGAGGAGGCCCGGCGCGTGCTGTTCGCCAAGGTCACCGAGCTGCGCAAGCTCGGGGTCGCCGCCGACTTCTCCTACGGCGCCAAGGGCCTCAAAGGCGCCATGAAGAACGCCAACCGCAGCGGTGCGCGCTACACGATCGTGGCCGGTGAACGCGACCTCGCCGAGGGCGTGGTCCAGCTCAAGGACATGGAGTCCGGAGAGCAGACGGCCGTCGGCGTCAACGAGATCGTGGCCGAACTGGAAGCCCGGCTGGGCTGATCACGTCGACGAGGGCGCCAGAGGTCCCAGGGGGCGTCCGGCGCCCTCACGCATGTCCGGAACCGATCGGCGGGCCGTGGCTCCTCATGTGCAGCGAACGGTGGACTTACGCGCGCGTGCGGCACAATGTCCCCTGCCGGAAGCAGGCCCCCCACCGAAGTGACGGAATCGGCGTGATGAGCAAGACGACAGTCAAGGACGTCTCCACCGAGCCGGAGCCGCGCAGCGCGGCGGCCGAGCCGCGCACGGTCGGCGGCAGCCGGGCCTTCGCCCTGCTGCTGGTGATCACGGGCGCGGCGGGGCTGCTCGCCGCGTGGGTCATCACGCTCGACAAGTTCAAGATCTTGGAGGCCAAGGCCCGGGGCGAGACGTTCACGCCGAGCTGCAGCCTCAACCCGATCGTCTCCTGCGGCAGCGTCATGGAGAGCGCCCAGGCCTCCGTCTTCGGGTTCCCCAACCCGATGCTGGGCCTGGTCAGCTACGGCATCGTGATCTGCGTCGGCGCGAGCCTGCTCGCCCGGGCCCGCTTCCCGCGCTGGTACTGGCTCACCTTCAACGCGGGCACGCTCTTCGGCGTCGTCTTCTGCGCCTGGCTGATGTTCCAGTCGCTGTACCGGATCAACGCGCTGTGCCTGTGGTGCTCGCTGGCCTGGGTCGCCACGATCGTCATGTTCTGGTACGTGACGTCGTTCAACATCCGCAACGGCTTCCTGCCGGCCCCCGCCGGCCTCAAGCGGTTCTTCGCCGAGTTCACCTGGGTGCTGCCGGTCACGCACGTCGGCATCATCGTCATGCTGATCCTGACCCGCTGGGGCAGTCAGCTCTGGGCCTGAGCACGGGGGGCGGGCGGCGTTGTCGGTGCCGTGATTTAGGGTTTCAGCGTGGAGCCCGACCTGTTCACCGCCGCGGCAGAAGAACGCCAGGAGAAGGACCCGACCGCGAGTCCCCTGGCGGTGCGGATGCGCCCCCGCACCCTCGACGAGGTCGTGGGCCAGCGGCATCTGCTCAAGCCCGGCTCGCCCCTGCGCCGCTTGGTCGGCGAGGGCGCCGGAGGACCGGCGGGCCCGTCCTCGGTGATCCTCTGGGGCCCGCCCGGCACCGGCAAGACGACCCTGGCGTACGTCGTCTCCAAGGCGACCGACAAGCGGTTCGTGGAGCTGTCCGCGATCACCGCAGGCGTCAAGGAGGTCCGCGCGGTCATCGACGGCGCCCGCCGCGCCACCGGCGGCTTCGGCAAGGAGACCGTCCTCTTCCTGGACGAGATCCACCGCTTCAGCAAGGCCCAGCAGGACTCCCTCCTCCCGGCCGTCGAGAACCGCTGGGTCACGCTGATCGCGGCCACGACCGAGAACCCGTACTTCTCGATCATCTCGCCGCTGCTCTCCCGCTCCCTGCTGCTGACGCTCGAACCCCTCACCGACGACGACGTGCGCGACCTGATCCGACGCGCCCTCGCCGACGAACGCGGTCTGGCCGGCGCCGTCACCCTCCCCGAGGACACCGAGGCCCATCTCCTGCGGATCGCCGGCGGTGACGCCCGCCGCGCCCTGACCGCCCTGGAGGCCGCCGCCGGAGCCGCCCTCGACAAGGGCGGGGCCGAGATCGGCCTCACGACGCTGGAGGAGACGGTCGATCGCGCCGCCGTGAAGTACGACCGCGACGGCGACCAGCACTACGACGTGGCCAGCGCCCTCATCAAGTCGATCCGCGGCTCCGACGTCGACGCCGCGCTGCACTATCTGGCCCGGATGATCGAGGCCGGCGAGGACCCGCGCTTCATCGCCCGCCGCCTGATGATCTCCGCCAGTGAGGACATCGGCCTCGCCGACCCGGGCGCCCTGCCGATCGCGGTAGCGGCGGCCCAGGCGGTAGCCATGATCGGCTTCCCCGAGGCCGCCCTCACCCTCAGCCACGCGACCATCGCGCTCGCCCTGGCGCCGAAGTCCAACGCCGCGACGACCGCGATCGGCGCCGCCCTGGACGACGTACGCAAGGGGCACGCGGGGACGGTGCCCGCGCATCTGCGGGACTCCCACTACAAGGGCGCGGGCAAGCTCGGTCACGGGCAGGGTTACGTGTACCCGCACGACGTGCCCGAGGGCATCGCCGAGCAGCAGTACGCGCCGGACGCCCTCAAGGACCGGGAGTACTACACGCCGACCCGGCACGGCGCCGAGGCGCGGTACGCGGACGCCGTCGAGTGGACCAGGAAGCACCTCGGTCGTAAGCGGTCCTGAGCACCCTGTAGAATCCCTCGCAGTGCTGAGTCCCGTGCAGTCAGAGCGGGACAGCCAGTCGGAGACCAGTCCCTCGCGGGCTGACTCCAGGAGCGTCGCGCACCGTCGAATGGTGTCGCGGGCAGCCCACCACCACCCAAGCACGACGGGACCGGTCGGTGGGCCGTTCGTGTGCTGCACGTATGTGCCCAGACCAGGGGAGCGGCTGCCCGGCAGGTCCTCGCGGACCTGGTGGGTTTCCCCGGCTGCGGATGCGACCTCCCTCAGATCTGACAAGCCGGAAACTAGGAAAGAGACACAGACAGTGGCGAACCAGTCCCGCCCCAAGGTCAAGAAGTCGCGTGCCCTCGGCATCGCGCTGACCCCGAAGGCCGTCAAGTACTTCGAGGCCCGCCCCTACCCGCCGGGTGAGCACGGCCGCGGCCGCAAGCAGAACTCGGACTACAAGGTCCGTCTGCTGGAGAAGCAGCGTCTGCGCGCGCAGTACGACGTGTCCGAGCGTCAGCTCGTCCGCGCCTACGAGCGTGCCTCCAAGGTTCAGGGCAAGACCGGTGAGGCCCTGATCATCGAGCTGGAGCGTCGTCTCGACGCCCTGGTCCTGCGTTCGGGCATCGCCCGCACGATCTACCAGGCCCGTCAGATGGTCGTCCACGGCCACATCGAGGTCAACGGCCAGAAGGTCGACAAGCCCTCGTTCCGCGTCCGTCCCGACGACGTCGTGATGGTCCGCGAGCGCAGCCGCGAGAAGACCCTCTTCTCCATCGCCCGTGAGGGCGGCTTCGCCCCCGACGGCGAGACCCCGCGCTACCTCCAGGTGAACCTCCGCGCCCTGGCCTTCCGCCTGGACCGTGAGCCGAACCGCAAGGAGATCCCGGTGATCTGCGACGAGCAGCTCGTCGTCGAGTACTACGCCCGCTGACCCGGACGTAGCACCGCCCGCGCATCAGCCCGCCGTCTCCCCGCCCTTCCGGGTGGGCGAGGCGGCGGGCTCAGGCATGTGCGCGACGCCCCGCGCCTGCCGTACCGGCCCGCGCGGCTCCGGCAGCGCCGCCACCTGCCCCGGCCGGCCGAGCGCCAGACCCACCGCCTCCTCCCGGCCGAGCCGCGCCCCCCGCCGTACGCACGCCTCGTAGCGCTCGTCGCCGAGCAGTTGCCGGGCCGTCGCCTCGCACAGCGCGTGCGGGGTGTTGTAGTACGCCGAGCCGAACAGCGGCAGGCCCACCGACGGCCACATTCCCTGCGCCGCCCCCTGGAGCACCGCGGCCTCGGCCGGATCGCCGTCCGCCGTGGTCACCAGCGCCAGCAGCTCGATCGCCAGCACCGAGCCGAGCAGGTCGTGGAAGGCGTGGGCGCCGGACAGGCAGTCGGTGAGCAGGGCGCGGGCGCCGGCCGGGTCGCCCTCGGTCCAGGCGGCGTACGCCAGGACGAACAGCGCGTACCCGCGGGCCCAGCGCTCACCGTGGTCCTCGCACACCTGGCGCACGTCGTCGCACAGCTTCACCGCGTCGGCCAGATCGCCCTGGAACGCCCGTGCCATCGCCAGTTCCACCTGGCCCATCAGGACGTTGCTGTTCAGCTCGCCGATCTCCTGGTAGCGGTCCAACGCCGAGCGCAGCAGCGTTTCTGCGCGGGGCATGTCGTCCGTGACCAGTGCCAGACAGCCGGTGCGGTGCTCCGCGTACGCCAGTGCCGTGGCGTTCCCGGACCGCTCCGCCTCCTCCCGGCACTCCTGGAGCGCGGCCAGGGCCGGCACCGGATCGCCCTGGAGGACGGCGACGTATCCGAGCACCCACAGGGCCTTCAGCCGGGAGTGCTCGTTGCCGGAGTCCAGCTGCAGACCCCGCTCCAGCCAGTGCCGGCCCTCCGACAGCCGGCCGCAGCCCGCCCAGTAGAACCACAGCGAGCCCGCGAGGTACTGGCCCAGATGGGCCTCCTCGGGCTCGGTCAGGCAGTAGTCCAGGGCGGAGCGCAGATTCGGCAGCTCCACGTCGACGCACGCCGCCACCTCGCCCTGGCGCGGTGAGAACCAGTCCAGCTCGCACCAGGTCGCCAGGCCGACGTACCAGTCGCGGTGCCGCCGCCGCAGCCGGGCCGCGTCACCGGCCGCCGTCAGCCACTCGGCGCCGTACGCCCGGACCGTGTCCAGCATCCGGTAACGCGGCCCTGCCTGAGTCTCCTCGCGGGTCACCACGGACTGCGCGACCAGCTCGGTCAGCACGTCGAGGACGTCCTCGGCGTCCAGCCCGCCGCCACTGCACACGTACTCGGCGGCCTCCAGGTCGAACGCGCCGGCGAACACCGACAGCCGCGCCCACAGCAGCCGTTCCCCGGGCGTGCACAGCTCGTGGCTCCAGCCGATCGCCGTGCGCAGCGTCTGATGCCGGTGCGGCGCCTCCCGTCCGCCGCCGGTCAGCAGCCGGAACCGGTCGTCGAGCCGGCCGAGCAACTTCCCGGGGGAGAGCGCCCGCAGCCGTCCCGCCGCCAGCTCGATCGCCAGCGGGATCCCGTCCAGACGCCGGCACACCTCCCGTACCGCCCGGTCGTCGTCGCACGCCGCCCCGTGCTGTGCGGTACGGTCCGCGAACAGCTCGACCGCCTCCGCCTCGGCCAGCGGTGCCAGCGGGAACAGCCGCTCGCCCGTCACCCCCAGCGGTCTGCGCCCCACCGCGAGCACCCGCAGCCCCGGCGCCCGCCGCAGCAGCTCCGTCACCAGCGAGGCGCACGCGTCCACCAGATGCTCGAACCCGTCCATGATCAGCAGGAGTTGGCGCTCGGCGAGGTGGGCGAGGAGGGTCTCGCGCGGCGGCCGTGTGGTGTGGTCGGTCAGCCCCAGCGCCTCCACGACCGCGTAGTCCACGAACTCCGGATCGCGCACCGGCTCCAGATCCACGCGCCACACCCCGCCCGGCGCCGCGCACCCGGCGGCCGCCCGCGCCGCGAGCCGCGACTTGCCGACCCCGCCGGTCCCGGTCACGGTCACCAGCCGGGAGGCGTCCAGTGTCCGGGCCAGCCCGGCCAGTTCGGTCGACCGGCCCACGAACGCGTCCAGCTCCAGAGGAAGATTGCCCAGAGTGTGCCCGCCGTCGCGCTGAGGTGGTCGCATGGGACACGGAGCGTACTGAACCGTGTTCAGTCCGTACAATCGCTTCCCGCAACTCGGCCCCTGCCGCGCCGGAATCCGGTACGGAGCGCGAGCCCCGGCGCGATAGGCTCGGTGCACGACTTTTTCGATGTTCAGGCACGTTTAGGGAGCGGGTGCGCAGTGTCCGGTGGAGAGGTGGCCGGCATCCTGGTGGCCGTCTTCTGGGCGATCCTGGTCTCCTTCCTCGCCGTGGCTCTGGCGAGGCTGGCCCAGACGCTCAGGGCGACCACCAAGCTGGTGGCGGACGTGACCGACCAGGCCGTACCGCTGCTGGCGGACGCCTCCTCGGCGGTGCGCTCCGCGCAGACCCAGATCGACCGGGTCGACGCCATCGCCTCGGACGTCCAGGAGGTCACGTCGAACGCGTCCGCGCTGTCCACGACCGTCGCCTCCACCTTCGGCGGCCCGCTGGTCAAGGTCGCCGCCTTCGGGTACGGCGTGCGCCGGGCCCTCGGCGGCCGCAAGGAGGACGTGCCCGCGAAGTCGTCGAGGCGTACCGTGATCGTGGGCCGGACCGTCCCGGCCGCGCGGCGGGCCAAGCGGAAGAAGGACTGAGACCAGCGATGTTCCGCCGTACGTTCTGGTTCACCACGGGTGTCGCCACCGGCGTGTGGGCCACCACCAAGGTCAACCGCAAGCTGAAGCAGCTCACTCCCGAGAGCCTCGCCGCCACGGCCGCGAACAAGGCGATCGAGGCGGGCCACCGGCTCAAGGACCGAGCGGTGGGCTTCGCGCTCGACGTCCGCGCCAACATGGCCCAGCGGGAGGCCGAACTCCAGGACGCGCTCGGCCTGGACGCCGACCCGGAGCTTCCCCCCGCGCGGCGGTACGCCGCCATCGAGAACCGCAACAAGCCGAAGACGTACGTCATCGACCACACGACGTACACGTACAACCGGAATGAGGACCACTGATGGAGTCGGCTGAGATCCGCCGCCGCTGGCTGAGCTTCTTCGAGGAGCGCGGGCACACCGTCGTCCCTTCGGCGTCGCTCATCGCGGACGACCCGACTCTGCTCCTCGTCCCCGCCGGCATGGTGCCCTTCAAGCCCTACTTCCTGGGCGAGGTCAAGCCGCCGTTCCCGCGCGCCACCAGCGTGCAGAAGTGCGTGCGCACGCCGGACATCGAGGAGGTCGGCAAGACCACCCGGCACGGCACGTTCTTCCAGATGTGCGGCAACTTCTCCTTCGGCGACTACTTCAAGGAAGGCGCCATCAAGCACGCCTGGGAGCTGCTCACCAGCCCCCAGGACAAGGGTGGTTACGGCCTGGAGCCGGAGAAGCTCTGGATCACCGTCTACAAGGACGACGACGAGGCCGAGCGCATCTGGCACGAGGTCGTCGGCGTGCCGAAGGAGCGCATCCAGCGCCTGGGCATGAAGGACAACTACTGGTCCATGGGCGTCCCCGGCCCCTGCGGCCCGTGTTCCGAGATCAACTACGACCGCGGCCCCGAGTTCGGCGCCGAGGGCGGCCCCGCCGTCAACGACGAGCGGTACGTGGAGATCTGGAACCTCGTCTTCATGCAGTACGAGCGTGGCGAGGGCATCGGCAAGGACAACTTCGAGATCCTCGGCGAACTGCCCAGCAAGAACATCGACACGGGCCTCGGCCTGGAACGGCTCGCCATGATTCTGCAGGGCGTGCAGAACATGTACGAGATCGACACCTCGATGGCCGTCATCAGGAAGGCCACCGAGCTGACCGGCGTGGCCTACGGCGACGCCCACGACTCGGACGTCTCGCTGCGCGTCGTCACCGACCACATGCGCACGTCCGTGATGCTCATCGGCGACGGCGTCACCCCCGGCAACGAGGGCCGCGGCTACGTGCTGCGCCGCATCATGCGCCGCGCCATCCGCAACATGCGCCTGCTCGGCGCCACCGGCCCGGTCGTCAAGGCCCTGGTCGACACGGTCATCGCGATGATGGGCCAGCAGTACCCCGAGCTCATCACCGACCGCGAGCGCATCGTGAAGGTCGCCGTCGCCGAGGAGAACGCCTTCCTCAAGACGCTGAAGGCCGGCACCAACATCCTCGACACGGCCGTGACCGACACCAAGGCCGCCGGCGGCACCGTCCTGTCCGGCGACAAGGCCTTCCTGCTCCACGACACCTGGGGCTTCCCGATCGACCTCACCCTGGAGATGGCCGCCGAGCAGGGCCTGTCCGTGGACGAGGACGGCTTCCGGCGCCTGATGAAGGAGCAACGAGAGCGCGCCAAGGCCGACGCCCAGGCCAAGAAGACCGGCCACGCCGACGTCGGCGCCTACCGTGAGATCGCCGACAGCGCCGGCGCGACCGACTTCATCGGCTACACCGACACCGAGGGTGAGACCACGATCGTCGGCATCCTCGTCGACGGCGTCTCCTCCCCGGCCGCCACCGAGGGCGACGAGGTCGAGATCGTCCTGGACCGCACCCCGTTCTACGCCGAGGGCGGCGGCCAGATCGGCGACACCGGCCGCATCAAGGTGGACTCCGGTGCCGTGATCGAGGTGCGCGACTGCCAGAAGCCGGTCCCGGGTGTGTACGTCCACAAGGGCGTCGTCCAGGTCGGCGAGGTGACCGTCGGCGCCAAGGCCCACGCCGCCATCGACGGCCGTCGCCGTACGGCCATCGCCCGCGCCCACTCGGCCACCCACCTCACCCACCAGGCCCTGCGCGACGCGCTCGGCCCGACGGCCGCGCAGGCCGGTTCCGAGAACCAGCCCGGCCGCTTCCGCTTCGACTTCGGCTCGCCGGCCGCCGTTCCGACGGCCGTGATGACCGACGTCGAGCAGAAGATCAACGAGGTGCTCGCCCGCGACCTCGACGTGCACGCCGAGGTCATGGGAATCGACGAGGCGAAGAAGCAGGGCGCCATCGCCGAGTTCGGTGAGAAGTACGGCGAGCGCGTCCGCGTCGTGACCATCGGCGACTTCTCCAAGGAGCTGTGCGGCGGCACGCACGTGCACAACACGGCCCAGCTCGGCCTGGTGAAGCTGCTCGGCGAGTCCTCCATCGGCTCGGGTGTGCGCCGTATCGAGGCGCTGGTCGGCATGGACGCCTACAACTTCCTCGCCCGTGAGCACACGGTCGTCGCCCAGCTCCAGGAGCTGGTCAAGGGCCGCCCGGAGGAGCTTCCGGAGAAGGTCTCCGCCATGCTCGGCAAGCTGAAGGACGCCGAGAAGGAGATCGAGAAGTTCCGCGCCGAGAAGGTGCTCCAGGCCGCCGCCGGTCTCGCCGAGTCCGCCAAGGACGTGCGAGGTGTCGCGCTCGTCACCGGCCAGGTCCCCGACGGCACCACCGCCGACGACCTGCGCAAGCTGGTACTCGACGTGCGCGGCCGCATCCAGGGCGGCCGGGCGGCCGTGGTGGCCCTGTTCACGACGGTGGGCGGCAAGCCGCTGACGGTCATCGCCACCAACGAGGCCGCCCGTGAACGCGGCCTCAAGGCCGGTGACCTGGTCCGCGCGGCCGCCAAGACCCTCGGCGGCGGCGGTGGCGGCAAGCCGGACGTCGCCCAGGGCGGTGGCCAGAACCCGGCCGCCGTCGGCGACGCCGTCGACGCCGTCGAGCGGCTCGTGGCGGAGACGGCCAAGTAAGGACTTGGTGGAGATGCGTAGAGGACGTCGGCTCGCGATCGACGTCGGGGACGCCCGGATCGGGGTCGCCTCGTGCGATCCCGACGGGATCCTCGCCACGCCCGTCGAGACGGTCCCCGGCCGGGACGTCCCCGCGGCGCACCGCCGGCTGAGGCAGATCGTCGAGGAGTACGAGCCGATCGAGGTCGTCGTCGGACTCCCTCGCTCCCTCAAGGGGGGCGAGGGTCCCGCCGCGGTGAAGGTCCGTGGCTTCGCCCAGGAGCTGGCCAGGGGCATCGCCCCGGTCCCGGTCCGGCTCGTGGACGAGCGGATGACGACCGTGACGGCGGGTCAGGGCCTTCGGGCCGCCGGCATGAAATCCAAGAAGGGCCGCTCGGTCATCGACCAGGCCGCCGCCGTCATCATTCTGCAGCAGGCACTGGAATCCGAACGGGTGTCAGGTAAAGCCCCGGGCGAGGGCGTCGAAGTGGTCATCTGATCGCGATACGGTAACGTTCCGCGCGATGCGGCAGCATTCGAACGGCCGCCGCACAGCAAGAGGTGGGACGGGAGCCGAGCCGGAAGCCACGCGCCCGCCGCCTCGCGGCTCTAGGGGATCGATGACTGAGTATGGCCGGGGCCAAGGCTCCGAACCGTGGCATCCGGAGGACCCGTTGTACGGGGACGGCGGATGGGGAGGACAGCAGGCCCCCGCGGGTCAGCAGTCCCCCTACGGCGGCCAGCCGCAGCACTATCCAGAGCAGCCGCAGCAGCCGCAGTACGGCGACTGGGGCACCGGCGAGCACCCCGGCTACGGCCAGGCGCAGCAGCACTACCAGCAGCAGTACGACCAGCAGCAGCAGTACGCCGCGCAGGCGCAGCAGTCGTACGGCGCCCAGCAGCAGTACGACACCGGCAGCTGGCCCACCGGTACGCAGCAGCACCTGCCCTACACCCCCGATCCGACCGACCCCTACACCCAGCAGGGCGTCGCCTACGGCGGCGAGCAGCCCGACTTCTACGGCACGCCCGACGCCTACCCACCGCCCGAGCCGCCGAGTCGCCGGCGCGCCGAACCGGAGCCCCGGACCGACTGGGACCCGGGTCCCGACCAGGGCGAGCACGCCTTCTTCTCGGGGGTGGACGATGACGACGACGAGCCCGCGGACCGGCGCGGGCGCGGCGAGCGGCGGGGCCGGGGCGGCAAGAGCAAGGGCAAGAAGAGCCGCAACGGATGTGCCTGCCTCGTGGTCGCCCTGGTGTTCGGCGGCGGTCTGGCCGGTGTCGCCTACTTCGGCTACCAGTTCTACCAGGATCGTTTCGGCACGGCCCCGGACTTCGCGGGCGAGGGCACGAGCGAGCAGGTGACCGTCGAGATCCCCAAGGGCGCGAGCGGTGCGGAGATCGGCCGCCGGCTGAAGGAGGCCGGCGTCGTCAAGAGCGTCGACGCCTTCGTGGCCGCGCAGTCGCAGAACCCCGACAGCGGTTCGATCCAGGCGGGCGCCTATCTGCTGAAGAAGCAGATGTCGGCGGCGAGCGCCGTCGAGATGATGCTCGACCCGAAGAGCCAGAACAACGTGATGGTCACCCCGGGCCAGCGCAACGGGGGCGTCTACAACGCCATCGACGAGAAGCTCGGCCTGGAGTCCGGCACCACCCAGGACGTCGCCGAGAAGCAGTACAAGAAGCTCGGCCTGCCCAGCTGGGCGAACAACGACCCCGACATCAAGGACCCGCTGGAGGGCTTCCTCTACCCGGGTACCTATCCCGCGGCCAAGGGCATGAAGCCCGAGGCGGTCCTCAAGGAAATGGTCGGCCAGGCCAAGCGGCAGTACGCCCAGCTCGACCTCCCCGCCAAGGCGAAGGCGTTGGACCTGGAGGACCCGCTGCAGGTCATCACGGTCGCCAGCCTCGTCCAGGCGGAGGGCAAGACGGAGGACGACTTCCGCAAGATGGCCGAGGTGGTGTACAACCGCCTCAAGCCGGACAACACGGAGACCAACCAGCTCCTCCAGTTCGACTCGACCTTCAACTACCTGAAGGGCGAGAGCAACATCAACATCAGCGAATCCGAGATCCAGAGCAACCAGGATCCGTTCAACACGTACACCCAGAAGGGTCTGCCGCCCGGACCGATCGGCAACCCCGGCGGAGAGGCGCTGAAGGCGACGCTGAACCCGACCGACGAGGGCTGGATGTACTTCGTGGCGACCGACGGCCGCCACAACACCGAGTTCGCCCGGACGCACGACGACTTCCTGGAGCTCAAGGAAAAGTTCAATGAAAGCTCGGGCAACTGAGGCCCGCCGGGCCGCCGTCCTCGGCTCGCCCATCGCCCACTCCCTGTCCCCGGTGCTGCACCGGGCGGCATACCGGGAACTGGGACTGGCGGGCTGGACCTACGACCGGTTCGAGGTCGACGAGGACGGGCTGCCGGGATTCTTCGCGCAGCTCGGCCCCGAGTGGGCCGGGCTGTCGCTGACCATGCCGCTGAAGCGGGCCGTGATCCCGCTGCTCGACGAGATCAGCGACACCGCCGCCTCGGTCGAGGCGGTCAACACGGTCGTCCTCACGGACGACGGCCGCCGCGTCGGCGACAACACCGACATCCCCGGCATGGTCGCCGCCCTGCGCGAGCACGGCATCGAGCAGACCGACACGGCCGCGATCCTCGGCGCCGGCGCGACCGCCTCGTCGGCGCTCGCCGCGCTGGCCCGGATCTGCACCGGCGAGGTCGTCGCGTACGTCCGCAGCGCGGACCGCGCCGCCGAGATGCGCCGGTGGGGCGAGCGGCTGGAGGTCGACGTCCGCGTCGCGGACTGGGCGGACGCGGCCGAGGCGCTGCACCACCCGCTGGTCGTCGCGACCACGCCGGCCGGTACGACCGACGCGCTCGCCTCCGCCGTGCCCGAGCGGCCCGTGACGCTCTTCGACGTGCTGTACGACCCGTGGCCGACGACGCTGGCGGCGCGCTGGTCGGCGTACGGCGGGGCCGTCGTCAGCGGGCTCGACCTGCTGGTCCACCAGGCGGTGCTCCAGGTGGAGCAGGTGACGGGCCGCGCGCCCGCGCCGCTGGACGCGATGCGCAAGGCGGGCGAGCACGCCCTGGCCGGTCGCTAGGTCTCGTCCCCGGTCGAGCGCGCGGAACCCGGCGCGGCCGCCGGTCTCTTCCTGACACGGTCCGTCCGACTGCTGGACCGGCGGCCTGACCAGCGGTCCGGACGTGGGAGGATCGAACGTGGCGGGCCTGGGCCGCGCACCCGGGTCGCGCCACCGCGCTACGCGAGCAGACGCGTATGCCGGTCACTACCGGGCGCGAGCACAGAGGAGCACCGTTGAGCAGGTTGCGCTGGCTGACCGCGGGGGAGTCCCACGGTCCCGCACTCGTCGCGACGCTGGAGGGCCTTCCCGCCGGCGTGCCGATCACCACGGAGATGGTGGCGGACCACCTGGCGAGGCGTCGGCTCGGCTACGGACGCGGTGCGCGCATGAAGTTCGAGCAGGACCAGGTCACCTTCCTCGGTGGTGTGCGGCACGGGCTGACCCTCGGCTCGCCGGTCGCCGTCATGGTCGGCAACACCGAGTGGCCGAAGTGGGAGAAGGTCATGGCGGCCGACCCCGTGGACCCGGAGGAGCTGGCCGCGTTGGCCCGCAACGCGCCGCTGACCCGCCCCCGGCCCGGCCACGCCGATCTCGCCGGCATGCAGAAGTACGGCTTCGACGAGGCCCGTCCGATCCTGGAGCGGGCGTCGGCCCGGGAGACCGCTGCCCGCGTGGCGCTGGGCGCGGTCGCGCGGTCGTACCTGAAGGAGACCGCGGGCATCGAGATCGTCAGCCATGTCGTGGAGCTCGCGGCGGCCAAGGCCCCCTACGGCGTCCACCCGACCCCGGCCGACGTCGAGAAGCTGGATGCCGACCCGGTGCGCTGCCTGGACGCCGACGCGTCGAAGGCGATGGTCGCGGAGATCGACCAGGCCCACAAGGACGGCGACACGCTCGGCGGCGTCGTCGAGGTGCTCGCGTACGGCGTGCCGGTGGGCCTCGGCTCGCACGTGCACTGGGACCGCCGACTGGACGCCCGGCTGGCCGCCGCGCTGATGGGCATTCAGGCGATCAAGGGCGTCGAGGTCGGTGACGGCTTCGAGCTGGCCCGGGTACCCGGCTCGAAGGCGCACGACGAGATCGTCACCACGGACGACGGCATCCGGCGCGCCACCGGCCGCTCCGGCGGTACCGAGGGCGGACTCACCACCGGTGAGCTGCTGCGGGTGCGCGCGGCGATGAAGCCGATCGCGACCGTGCCGCGGGCGCTCCAGACGGTCGACGTGGTCACGGGCGAGCCGGCCCAGGCACACCACCAGCGCTCGGACGTGTGCGCGGTCCCGGCAGCCGGCATCGTCGCCGAGGCGATGGTCGCGCTGGTCCTCGCGGACGCGGTCGCGGAGAAGTTCGGCGGCGACAGCGTGACCGAGACCGCCCGCAACGTGCGCTCCTACCTCGACAACCTGGTGATCCGATGAGCGGGCCGCTGGCCGTGCTCGTCGGTCCCATGGGTGTCGGCAAGTCCACCGTGGGCCATCTGCTCGCCGAGCGGCTCGGCGTCGGCTTCCGGGACACCGACGAGGACATCGTCGCCGAGCAGGGCCGCACCATCGCCGACATCTTCGTCGAGGACGGCGAGGCCACCTTCCGCGCGCTGGAGAAGCGGGCGGTGCGCACGGCGCTGGCCGAGCACACCGGTGTGCTGGCACTGGGCGGAGGCGCCGTGCTCGACGCCGGCTCCCGGGAGCTGCTCGCCGGGCACCATGTCGTGTACCTGTCGATGGACGTCGAGGAGGCGGCCCGGCGGACCGGCCTGAACGCGGCCCGGCCGTTGCTGGCCATCAACCCGCGCAAGCAGTGGCGGGAGCTGATGGAGGCCCGGCGGCACCTGTACGAGGAGGTGGCACGCTCGGTCGTGGCCACCGACGACCGTACGCCCGAAGAGGTCACCCAAGGGGTGCTGAACGCGCTGGAGTTGAAGGAAGCATGAGCGAGTCAGTGACGCGGATCCAGGTCGGCGGCACCGCGGGCAGTGAGCCGTACGAGGTCCTGGTGGGCCGTCAACTGCTCGGGGAACTGGGCGGTCTGATCGGCGACCGGGCCAAGCGGGTCGCCGTCGTCCACCCCGAGGCGCTGGCCGAGACCGGTGAGGCGCTGCGCGCCGACCTGGCCGAGCAGGGCTACGAGGCGGTCGCCATCCAGGTGCCCAACGCGGAGGAGGCCAAGACGGCCGAGGTCGCCGCGTACTGCTGGAAGGCGCTGGGCCAGTCCGGCTTCACCCGCACCGACGTCGTCGTGGGCGTCGGCGGCGGCGCGACCACCGACCTCGCCGGCTTCGTGGCCGCGACCTGGCTGCGCGGGGTGCGCTGGATCGCGATCCCCACCACGGTGCTCGCCATGGTCGACGCGGCCGTCGGCGGCAAGACCGGCATCAACACGGCCGAGGGCAAGAACCTGGTGGGCGCCTTCCACCCGCCCGTCGGCGTCCTGTGCGATCTCGCCGCGCTGGACTCGCTCCCGGTCAACGACTACGTCTCCGGGCTGGCCGAGGTCATCAAGGCGGGCTTCATCGCCGACCCGGCGATCCTGGAGCTCATCGAGTCCGACCCGGAGGCCGCGCGCACGCCCGCCGGCCCGCACACGGCCGAGCTCGTCGAGCGCTCGATCCGCGTCAAGGCCGAGGTCGTCTCCTCCGACCTGAGGGAGTCGGGCCTGCGCGAGATCCTCAACTACGGCCACACCCTCGGCCACGCCATCGAGAAGAACGAGCGCTACCAGTGGCGGCACGGCGCCGCGGTCTCCGTGGGCATGCACTTCGCCGCCGAACTGGGCCGGCTCGCGGGCCGGCTGGACGACGCCACGGCCGACCGGCACCGCACGATCCTGGAGGCGGTCGGGCTGCCGCTGCACTACCGCTACGACCAGTGGCCCAAGCTGCTCCAGACCATGAAGGTCGACAAGAAGTCCCGCGGCGACATGCTGCGCTTCATCGTGCTGGACGGCCTGGCCAAGCCGACGGTCCTGGAGGGCCCCGACCCCGCGATGCTGCTGGCGGCGTACGGCGAGGTCGGGCAGTAGATCCGGCGAGGGGTCCGGTACGTCCCGCGGGGCCCCTTCCGCCCGACTCTCCTTGCCCCGCCGGGCACTTCGGGCAGTCCCCCGCCGTTCACCAAAGGACGGCGGGGGGCGGTACCGTTCGGTAGCGAGCGCCAATTGCCTGTACGAGACGGAGTGGCACCGGATGCAGCACGCAGTGGGGTCTCCGCTGCCGCCGCCCCACCAGCCGGGGCAGGGACCGGCCGGCGGCTGGTCGCCGGCCGCACAACACCCGGGTCCGGGTCCGCACCACCAGGGGCCCGCGCCCGTTCCTCCGGGGCCCGCGCCCGCCCCGCCGGGGCCCGCGCCCGTCCAGCCAGGGCCCGGGCCCGTCCCCCCCGGGCCCGCGCCCGGCC